>JAZSDJ010000136.1:0-18419 GCA_045531105.1 Eubacteriales bacterium
CTCTTGCTTGGCTTTTTCAACCTCATTTGTGAATAGAGTTTCATTTGTATTGATGTCATCACTCAACCATACATAATTATTATAGTCGTAGCAATAATAACAAGGCATTTGGCAACCATCTAAAGTTCTATATTTACAAGTAAAACATTCTTTTTCTTTGAATGGCTCTAACTGTCTTTCTAACAATTCAACTTCGCTTCTTGGTACGACATCGGCGATTGATTTAAAATCGGGACAAGCAACCTTAGTTTCTCGTCCACTTAAATATTCGTAATCATTACAAATTTTAAAATGAATACAATCTTTACAAGTTGACATATTATTCTCCTTTCTCTATCCATCGCATAATTCTGCGGATATTCTTCTTTCTTACCCTTTGCTTTGAATGATGTAAAGCAAGGTGCAACACCTTTTTGTTTGGATAGCAATTCACAATTATATCAGTCATTGTTTTGAATATTTGCCTTGCTGTTTCGATAACTTGTGCTTGTATTGAATAATAATCTTTAATTTCAAACATATCATTCAGCTCCTTTAACTTAATTTTTGTTCTATGCTCTCTATTATTCTTAACAATTTACAACTTGGCTTTCCGTCTTTGGCAACTTTGTTACACATTTCACTTGATTTATAGCCACAGTAACATCTTGTATAGCAGATTTTCTTTTCATCAAGACCTGCCAAAATAACATAGATTTCGTCTTGTGTTAATTTAACTGTTTTCATTGTCTGTCCTTTCATATCTCAAAAGGCTTATATAGTGTGATTAAATATCCCCTCATACTTAACACATATCTATCTCGGAACTCTTGCTCGTCAATATGCTTTGCATAATTGTATCCGTCAATCCAACCTCGCAGTTGAGCTTCGTCCAAATTTCCATTTGCAGTTGTTGTATGAGTGAAATAATAGTTAAGCCATTCGCACCACTTTTCCAAATAAAAACCAAGTTCGACTTCTCGTCTTGTTCCTTCTCCTATGAACTTAAACACATCTTGAAAATCAACTAAAAGCAGATTTGTTCCTTTTTCTTGGTGTAAATTAAATGTTATTTCCACTTTCATATCATTCAGCTCCTTTCATTTTTGCTCCACAGTTTGGGCAATATTTTTCACAGTAAGTCACATCGGTTTTTGCTTCTATTCTCCCACAATTAGAACAAATATATTGATTGTAAAACTCTTCTTCTCCTGTTTCATTGTTTTCAATCGAGAATGCACTGTCTAATATTTTAATCCACTCGCCCTGTCTTTCCTTTCGGTAGTCTTTGTTTACCAAAATCTCACATATGGTGTCTATATCTTTTCCGTCAATCTCTAAATCTCTTGGTATATCGTTTCGCATTTCCTCAATCTGCTTTTCTTTTTCCATTTTTCGCTCCTATATCATTTCTTTAAATATTGCTTCAAGCACGGCAACCACGATAGAGTTACCCGCTTGTTTGTAAAGTTGCGAGCCACTTTTATCCTTGCCATTGTAATATGTATCGTTCAAGGCTTTTCGTGCGTTCTCATAATCATTGTCTGAAAAATCCATTAAACGAAATACTTCTTTTTGAGTAAGCTTTCTAATGGGAGATTTCGGCTTTTTAATTAAAAAAGTTCCACTACCATTATGGCTACACGCGCTTGTAATCGTTCCCAAAACCTTATTATCAACCTCTTTGTGATTGTAGTAATCTATTATCTTTAAATCATCGCCAACATAATAGTTATAACTACCACTTGGAATACTCGCACAATGCGCGATAGCAACACTATCTGCACTATATACTCGGTCTTGCTGATACCATTGTGTGCCACCGTTTGATTTCTTTTCTCCATATCCACCGACAAGCACAGGCTCACATTTAACAAAATTTCCTGTCCAATTTGCGTTGCCTACTGCCGTTATAGCAGATTGAGCAATTTGTGAATTTTCATCAATCAACTGTGTGTATTTACCTTCACGGCTCATAACATAATTTATGCCCTTTTCTGATAGGTAATATTTCTCGTCAATCTCGCTTTCGGGTTGTAATAAATCTCTTACCACTTTTTCGAGAGGTTTAGGATAAGGAAAATTATAGTAATAATTTCCAATCCAAGATACCATAAAGCACCTTTCTCGGTTTTGTGGCACAGTATAATCTTTTGAGTTTAGAATTTCCCATTTGCTCTCATATCCTAAACTTTCAAGGAAATTTACCCACCGATAAAACTCGCCTTTGTTTTTGTCACTTAACACTTGTGGCACATTTTCCATTATAAGAATTTGTGGCAGTTCGGCAGTTTCCTGTAACAACCTTTTAACTTCCCACAATAAGCTTGATTGCGTTCCACTACCCTCAACCATTCCATCTTGATTTCCTGCAAGGCTCAACGATTGACAAGGATAAGAGTAAGTAAGTAAGTAAGTAAGTATAACGGTCAATATCTATAATACCCAAGTCCTCGCCTTTTAGTTTCGTGATGTCTGACGGCTGAAAATTCGTTCCGTGAATTGCGTTATAACTCGTTACTGCATAAGGGTCAAGCTCGCATAGCCTATAATGCTCAAAATCTACATTTAGCCTTTCAAGAGCTTTCGCCTGCGCTCCTATTCCCCCAAACAACTCTATTAAACGGATAGGCTTTGTAATTTTCAATGGCTCTTTGCCTATTGAGAATATATCCATTTGTCCGTTCATTTTCCGTAACTCCTTTTTAGTGCCATTTCAAATGCTTCATCAATGTCAAAACTCGAACAATCGTGTTCGTCAATGTCATCTTCCCACCTTTTATTGTTAAGCCAAGTAGCAGGATAAGGAATATATTTTTTATCATTCCAACCTCGCCACCTACGACATTTTTTGACCGACATTATTATCTTTTGGAATAGGTCATTGTTGGGGTTGACCTTGCAAAATGCCCTATATGCCTCTTGTTTCTTTAATTTTTTAGGATATATACTCCAAAATTCATTAAACATAGTAATAATATTATTATCTATTTCATTATCAATATTATTTTCTATTTCATATTCATATTCATATTCCATATGGGCGACCTTATGTTTCGCCACTTGGCTCTCCATATGAGTGTCCATATGAGTGTCGATATGGGGGTTTTCTCCTTTTTTTGATAAATTGTTTCTTCGGCTCTCAACGAATTTTTTTCTTTTATCCTTTTCCTCGTCAAGCCTGTCGTTGTAATAATTACCTTGTTCGTCTTGCTTGAATTTGCTAAATATCTTTTTATCATATTCTCCACAAATCATTAGCATATCTTCTTCGCTTAAATGCCCTTGTTGGTGTTGTAAACAAAGCAATCTTATATATTTTCCAACCTGCTCGTTGCTCATAAGCATTGTTCCTGTCAAGAAGTCGCTTGGGAAAAAGTTGAATGACGGCTCTTTGCTCATTTTATTTTACCTCTTGCAATAAAATTCCAAACTTTGTATTTCGTATATTTTTGTGTAATCTGAAAAGTCGGTTATAATCATTTCGTCATTTGTGATATGTAAAGAGTAAACCTCTCCGCCTATAACCACACCTTGTTTTCTTGTGTTTTCATTAAGTTCTCGCTTAATCGCTAACTCTTTCATAATTTTACCTCTCAATTTATCATATAATTCCCAAACATATCTATTTGGTCGGTGTCTATAAAATATTTGTAGTTCCTTAACGGAGCGCGTTCGGGACATTCCCTTTTTACCATTTCTTGCAATTCAATTACAAGTGGTATTGCCTGTGGATAGTCATTAAACCATCTCTCTCTCTCTCTCGCTCTTGCATTATAGCACAAAGCACACCCATCTCTTTTGGCACTATCATAATGTGGAGATACCATATCATATTCCCCACATTTAAGCATAGCCATTTGTTCCGTGTACTTTTTCTCGACTAAAACACTTCTCTTTTTATCGGTTAATTGTCCGTGTCTTTTTGGCTCGTCAAATGCTATTCCTATATCCTCGTAGTCATAATATCCTACATCTAACTTGCTTATAGCCTTAACCTTACTATCTCGCTTAAAACCACACTTTCCTGTTTGATTACAAGGAAACCCCATAATGCGCCCCTTGTTTATTCCTCGTGTGGTTATTTTGGTAACATAATCCCAATATGTCAATCCGCTTACTATATAAACCTCTGCGCCCATTTCTCTTAACCTATTTGCCGTTTTCAAAATGAACTCATAGTGAGCTTTGTTTATAAGCGGTATATCATTAGTGAACATAGGTATATAACAACAAGCCTTTACTGTGTCGCCTTGCTCCAAATGTAGCAGAACAGAGCAAGTGCTATCCTTACCACCACTCCACCCTACTTTTACAATAGCCATAATTTCTCCTTAAATCTTATATTCCTCTCCTGTGATTTCCTTGTAACCCTCTAAAAGTCTTTGCCATTCGTTGTCTGTGATTTTAGAATTGCCCTTTGCAAATTTCCACTTTTCATAGAGATTTGCCATATTACAACGCAGATATTCGTTGTTATGCCAACCGTCAAAAAGGTTCATAACTTGTCTATATGTGCCTAAACACTCAATTCTGTAATGGCTCTGCTCGGTAGTCCTAAAATTTCTGCTTCCCATTTCTTTTGAAACCAATCTACAATAATTCAAAAAGTGGTCTATTGAGTATTCCGTTACTTTATTTACTAATAAATGATTTGGTGTACCTTTTTCCTTTATACTATACGCAATTAAGGCACATTCTCTCCACTGTCCTTTAAGTTGGTTATTAGGTAAAAATTTAATAAGTCTGTAATCCCATAATCTCATAGTTATTCTCCTTTGTAAATAAGAAAGGCACTCTGCCAATGGTAGTACGAGTACCAAAGACAAAATGCCTTTATGTGAATTAAATTGTGCCGTTAGACCGAATTGGCTCGTACTCAATTCAATCCACATTACCTATTGTAGCACAACATTTATTGTTTGTCAAGGGGTTTTTGAATTTTTTACGATATTATAATTTACAACCACTTTTCCCTTTTCGTACAAAGGTCTGTTATCGTGTGGCAAAGGCAATCTTTCTTGTATTGTTTCATAATGCCAATCATAAATTATCTTATCATTTTCTGTTATATTATAGTGAATTTTCAAGTTAAAAAGAATATTGAATAGAGCTTCCTCTAAAAATATAAAAGTTGTATCACTTATAAATTCAACATATGCAGAATATTCCTTTTGCGTTTCTGCATCGCAAATCCAATTTTTAGGGATAGGAAATGGCTCAAAGTCCATTTTACCCTCTATTTCTCCTATTGTTCTTACAGGCTCTTTGACATACGATTTATCCCAATCAAACGAAATTTCACTAACATTTGCAAACTTGTTGCCGTCAATTAGAATTTTACCCATAGTTTCCTCACTTCAAAAACATACTAAATTTTGGTTGAATTAAACTAAATTTTCCTTTTCGGCTTTCCACATATAGAATTTGTCAAGTGCGATTTTCTCGGCTTGTTCCTTGCTTTCAGCTCTAACAAAAAAAGTGTGTTCTCCGTTCGTTTCTTCGCCATACCAAACATCTTCATCTTCTTTCCAAAATGCTTCGGTTGTAAATCTTTTTTCGCATAATCCATTATTTATAGTAACCTCAAACATAGGCAAAGTAATTTCTTGGCAATCCTCAAAAGTGAAAATCGTAACACAATCATCAACTCTATCGTAAATTTGCTTGACTTTCAAAGCCTTTTCGTAATCGGTTGTGCAAGTTATTATGTGCTTGTCGCTATAACAACCTCTTTGTATTGCATAAATTTTCATAATTTTCTCACTTTATCTCTAAATTTAATAAGTGGCTCTACAAATTGGCTTATCAATAGAAATATTGTGCTTAATTCTATACAGAATTGTTGAATATTTTAAGTTTTTAATTTCAGCCCATTCAGCCAATGTATGAGTTTCGCCATTGTGTTCTATTAAAGAATTTGTTCTCCTATTGTTGGCTTGCTCTTTATATGTTGCCCATCTGCAATTATTCGGCTCATAGTTTCCATTTACATTTATTCTATCTATGCTTAATCTTTGCTTTCCACTTGGCAATTTTTCGTCTGTATATCCGTTCTCCATAGCCCAATCATAGAAAGACATAAAATCATTTTTCCACTCGTCGCACATTTTTATTCCTCTTGCTCCATATAATTCAAAATTACAAGAGTTTTTATTATAGCATCTCGACCTTATTCCTACCCATATTGCATATAGGTTAGTGTGCTTTTTGCCGTGTTTGGTGTTTGCTTTTATTGCTCCTAATGTTCGTTGTTCCATACCATAGCAACCACAAGACAAGCTCTCTCCTTTTCTTAATAGCACTCCTGTTGTTACGGTTTCGTTTCCACAATCACATTTACAAAGCCATAAAGCCTTTCTATGTTTGTTAGTTCCTTGTCTTTTAATTACAGTTAATCTCCCAAACCTTTGACCTGTAATATCAATAAATCCATTTCCGTTTTTCATAAAAATAAACCACTTTTTACTTGCCTGTTGTGGAGAGTGGCTTTCAAAAGTGGTTATACACCTCGTATTTAGTTGTTTCTTGCACTCGGCTCTCCACTTCCAAATACAAGGTTTATTTAATTATATCACAGTATTTTTCTGTTGTCAATATCTTTTTTGAATTTTTATGTAAATTCGGGTTTCTCGCATTTTACTGTGTTCATAATTCCTCGCTTTTCCCTTCAAATATCGTTTTGAGCCATTTCTACCCCCACTTTCGCCCTTTTCTTACTATTTTTGAGTAAGTGGTAGGGCGAGGGGGTTAAGGGTTAATTTTGTGGCTTTATTCTTGTGGCATTTCGTAAACGATAAATTCGTTTTTTATTCCGCTAATGGCTTGCGAAATTCTATCGTCAATAGAGCCGTTGTTTTCTAAAAGCAGTTGAATTTCGTCTATGATTTCCAAGCACCTTTCTTTTGTGGGATATTTTCCTAAAAGTATATCAAATGTTGTTTCACTACCACCCATTATTACATAATATTCATTTCGCTTTGAATAACATATTGACTTAATAATTGATAAATGTTCTTTATTTTGACTTCTTATCCAAAGTTCCATTTCGCACCCCCATTAGAAAGGCAAACTATCATCTTGTGCGATTTCCTCAAACTTCGGTGTAACATTTCCAAATGGGTTGTAGTCGTTGCCACCGTTGTCTGCCTTTGAGCCGATAAAGTCAAATGCGTTGACAAAAACCTCTGTGTACTTGCGTTTCTGTCCGTTATACTCGCTTGTTCTTGTGGTAAGCATACCATTAACACCTATTTGTGAGCCTTTTTTGAAAAACTTTGCAATATTGGTAGCCGTGCCATTCCACGCAACGCAATCAATAAAATATGTGTTGTCTTTATCCTTGTTTACTGCAATACAAAAGTTTACTACCGATTTCCCACTTGTAGTCGCCTTTAACTCCAAGTCGCTTGTTATTCTGCCGATTAAATTTACACTATTCATATTATTCTCCTTGTTATTCTTTTGGCTGATTTTGTGGAATTTCTAATGTGATTTTTCCACCATAACCCAAAATATAATTTTCTTCATCTGTCAAGCCAAGATTATCATACACGGCTTGTTCATCACCAGAATTCAAAAATATCCAAGTGTGCATTTTCGTTGCTATTTCTAAAAGTCTTTCATAAGTTATTTGCATATTATTCTCCATTTATAATTGAATTTATTTTGCTATCCATAATTTTAGATAGTTTATAACAGTTTCCGTGTGATATGTGATTTTTCCAAGCATTGTAAGAAGTATTGAATTTGTCTTGTGATAATTTACCACTTGCTACTAACTTTGCCATTTTAAGATATTTCTTTTGTGCATTTCGCTTGTTTTCGTTTTTCAGTTTCCTTATGACTTTTCCTTTGTCGGTAATGTAAGTGTGAAATCCAAGATAACTAACTCCGTTTTTGAATGGAAAAATTTGTGTCTTTCCGTTCAATTCAAGGTCAAGGGTTTTAAGATATTCGGTCAGTACTTGTAAGCAATATTTCAAATACTGTTTATCAGGGTGTATTAAATAGAAATCGTCCATATACCGACCATAATACTCAATTCCCAATTCGTATTTTATGAACTTATCCATTCCGTCAAGATAAAGCAAAGCCAAGCCTTGATTTATTTGATTTCCGAGTGGAATTCCTTTCCCCTCTGTGCTATCTATGAATAAATTACATAACCAACAAATATCTTTATCATACCCAAACCAATATTCCACTATATCTTTTAATTGACTATGGGATATGTTATAGAAAAACTTTGATATATCGCATTTAAGAATATACCCATTAAAACGATACTTTTTGTAAAAGGCTTTCATCTGTTCTCTTAATCTATCAAGTCCAAACAAAGTGCCTTTTCCTACTTGACCTGCACAATTATCATATATAAAAATGTTTTGCAATTTAGGCAAAATCACATTGTCGCATAAACTATGTTGTACGACCTTATCTTTGAAAGAGGTTGTTTGTATAATGCGCTCTTTCGGCTCATAAACCTTAAATTCGTGATATGGAGAAATCTTGTAAGTTTTGCTTTTCAACTGCTCTATAAGAATATTTATTCCGTCAAGAGCCATTAAATTAAACTTTGCAGAACTCTTTTTAAATCCTTTGCCACATTTTGATTTTCTATAAGCCTTATACATATTATCAAAATCAATTACTTTTTCAAAGTCAGTCATACAACACAATCCTTTTTGTTTATCTTTTTTCAAAGAAAGGTTATGCGTTCTTTTGATGTGGTGCGTTGATTTCGGCTTTTGCCTACTCTGTCGAGCTTCCCACCAATACGGACGAACACCATTATTATTGTTGTAGTTATTGTTGTTGACATTACCATTAGGCGAAACGCAAGAAAAATACAACGCATAACCTATAATTTTATTGTTTTTCTTTTGTTCTCCACGCAATAGCCATATACTTAATATCAGATGCCATTTTGCTCCAATATTCAGCAGATTTGCTATTTAATATTTCCAAATTCATAGATAACTCTATATAGAATAACATTACATCACAATATGTAATTGCTCTTGTTATTGTTTCGCACCTATCAAATTTATTCTTTATATTGCTTATTCTATTTGCTTCAAGCAACAATTCGTAAATTTCAAGGCTTTTAATTTGCATTTTATCTACAAGAGAGTGCCTATATTTCTTTGGGTATCTGTTTGCGTTAGAAGTTAATTTGAATGTGTGTAGCGCAAACTCTTTTGCTTTCACTATCACTTTTAATTCGTTATCTGACATTATTCCTCACAAGTTACAGAGATAGAAGATACAAAAATCATAAACGGACGAACACCAACATCATAGTTGCAGCTAAAGTAGTAGACATTACCATAAGGCGAAACGCAAGAAGTCCAACGATTATTCCAATGCTTATCGGTTGAATAAGGTGTTGCCAACCACCACCATTCATCAATCTTGTGCATATCAAATATATCGACATTCTCACGATAAAAGTCAAAAGTAGGCAAACCAATCTTGCTCTTGTACTTTCCATATTGTTTATCTCCGTCAAGTGAAATAAGGTCGGTTTCAAATTCAATTAGATTTTCTGCGCCAATTTCGTTTTCAATTTTTGGCAAAATATCCGTTTCAAGTCTTTCTCGAACAATACACTTTTTATCGGTGTAATTGTTATTCTTGCCAAATTCGCTATCGAACAAACTTTCTTTTGCTACTGCAATAACATTTCCGTCTTTTTCTGCAAACTTTATCCACTCAATGTTTGCTATCTCGAATGTGTCTGCGATTTTTACTTCTGCGAGTTTTCTTGTTGTTTTCATTTTTTATTCTCCTTAGTTATTTTTCAAAGATATAAGATTTAACGATACAAAACGGACGAACACCATAATTCTTGAAGTAGTTACCGATACCGACAAAACCAATAGGCGAAACGCATTTTACCCAAGAATTATCATCGTGTGTAGTTGTACTATATGGAGTAACGAGCCACCACCATTTTTCAATTTTATACTTGTCAATGGTGTAAACATTCTCTCGATACATTTGTGCAGTTAATAGCGACATTTTAGCACTAATAGTTCCGTAATCTTTCAATCCGTCATCGGCAGTCAAATCAACCGTATGTGGCAATAGGTTCGAAACACCAATTATTTTAGTAATTTCCTTTGTAAAGTTTTCAAGAATAGGTTTTATCTTGCTTTCCCTGTAATCGTTGCTACTTCCAAATTGGCTATCTTGCAGAGTATCTTTTAGCAATAGCTTCTTACATTCGCTATATCTATCCTCTTTGTTGAGCACAATAAATTCGTACTCGCCAATTTTTGCGATTTCTCCGTCCTCGCTCAATTCAATAGTTGGCTCTGTGGAAATTCCAAGCTTCTGCAACTGCTCCTTTGTGAGTTCGGCTTTCTTTCCGTCAATGCAAATGTAATTTTTCATAATTATTCCTCGTCTTTCTTAATAAATTGTTCAAATTTTGCAAGTGCCTTTTCCTTGTTTTTGTTAGGCACTCCGTTTATGCCATAGATTAGGTTTTTCTCAAAGAGTTTTGCAACATCTCGTTGAGCATTGAGATAGCCTTGTTTTAGTCCATCACGATAAGTTTTGGGTGGCTTTCTTTCGTTAATCATAGTCTTTCCGTCAGTTCCACCACTTTCGACATTATAAAGAGTAAAACCTGCCTTTTGGTATTGTTCTATATAATATCTTTCCCATTTATCTAATTCGTCTTTGGGGAAATTCAAAAAGTTAAGTTCCCAACCTGTTGGGTTTTCTTTTGACACAAAACCTCGCTTTTTAAGGCTTATATCTATTCTTTGAGAATAACCAAGCATATGGCTAATACTTCTTTCCAAAATATTTATGGCTTTGCCAATATATATGTATTTTCCGTCCAAGTCCTTGCGAATATAAAAGTAAATTCCACTATTTGCATTAAGGGTTGGGCAAGCCTTAAATAGTTGTTTCCTTGCCCACTCCTTTTTGGCATATAATTGTTTAAAATTTGTACTCATAATTGAATAGTTACCTTTGGCTTTTCATCACTATCGTAGCCATCGGTGTCCTTGACTTCTTCGACCATTTGAACTCCGTAAAGGACATCAGGACAATGTACTCTTGCAAAGAACGCTCCTGCACGATACATAAGCATTTGTTGTGGCATCGTTTTCCACTTGCTACCACTCTTGTCGAGCCAACCCTCGTCTTTTGCCATTTGCATTGTAATTTTTGCGCCCTCGACCTTGTTGCCCTCTAAATCACAGGTTTCCATATAGCAACCCCAAGAGAGAGTTCCTTCCTCGCCAAAGAAAATAGGTTTCAAAGGTTTTGCAAATCTACGGCTACCATTTACAAGGGCAATTGCAAATTGTCCTGCCCACGCAGGTTTTCCCTTAACTACATAAAGGTTTTGCATAACCGTCAAAGGCGACATTCCACTACGATTTGCAAGGTCAAGTGCAATAAGACAGTTTTCGGGTCTGCTTTGGTAAGTTTCAGGCACTAATGCGCTCTTTGATAGATAAGTAGCACAGTTAAAGGCTTGTGTCAACATATCCTTGTCATTCCACATAGAACGGAATTGTTGAGCCTGTGGCATGATCTCGTTTTGGTTGGCAACTACCAACTCGTTTTTGGTTTCTTCACTCATTTTCTTTATTCTCCTTTTTTGCTCTTGGTTTCTTTTTTAATGCGTTATGTAATGTTAAACAAGCCATAAATAATCTTGGGTTAATCTCATATGGTATAAGTTTATATTTACCGTCTTTTTCAAGGTGCAAAATAAACAAAGCTTTAACCTCGCCAAGTCCATTTTGCTCTACACTTAATTTATAGCCATTTAATTGAATTAGTGCGAGAATGTTTTGCACAACGGAACTTGATTTTAGGTCAATAATTGCAAGTCCATATTCAGTACATTCTATTTTTCCTTTGCACTTTTCAATCTTTCCGTTTTCATCTATACGAATGAATTCTTTACAATATTCTTTGACTGAATTTGCAAAATTCTCGTCTATGTTGTAAATTCGGTCAATCGTGCCTGCATATTTCAGTTCCTCGTTTGCCAAAGGTTTTTCGATGTAGGCATAATCGCTAATGCCAAAATCTTTACGAAATTGCACATAGGCTTGAATATAAGGAACTATGTCCTCATCGCACTCTACCTTTCCGTACTTATCAAGAATTTCGGTTGCCTTGTGAACTGCACTACCTCTGCTACAAGCATTGTCAAGGTTGAATTGGCTTACATCGCCATAAACCTCTCGGCTTGCAAATCGTGAAATTTCACTTACACTTGGAAATTCCTCTCCGTCAACCGTATATGTATGTGTGCTATCAAAAAATAACAATTTAGCCATTTTTCTTACCTCTGCCATAGTAGTCTTGGTAAATAACTTTCTTGCCGAGCGACTTTGCATAGGAGAGTTCGGCACACGCACCCTTTGACTTTTGCCAATTGTGGAGCATAAAAATTCCGTCAGCCATTTCGATTAGTTTGTAGTCAAGAGCCATATATTGCTCGTAGTTGAGTTCGGGGAAAGTGATGTTTAGGTTAGAGGGATTTATGGGTTTATGTCCTTGCTCCAACAACCAACCCTCTGCGCCAAAGAACTCGTCCTTGTAATTTGGGTTGTCGGCTATCTTTCCACTAATGTAAATCAGCATTTTTCATTTTCTCCTCTAAAAATTCCACAAGGAAGTATTTGTCCTCGCCACAATAATTTGTGATATATTCGTCTTGCACATGTTTTGGCATTTTCGCAAAATCGGCAAGCAAGCAATCCTCAATCTCGTCCTTGCTATAAACACTTGCTAAAAAGCCATTCAATTCGTATTCTTCGGTGGCTTCTTTTCCCATTTCCACGCAATTTTCGATTGTGCAATTTTTCTCAAAGCAAGTATCGCACAAATCGTCATCGTCCTTGATATACTCCTCGTTGCATATAGGGCATAGACGAGCTTTTATCAAATCGCTATGGCAATTAGGACATTCGTACTCCACGATTTCTTCCTCTGCACTACCCATTCCGTATGGGTGGCTCTGCGTGTATCTCGGCAAATCTTCTTCCTCGATAAAACTTTCGCAAAATTCACAATAATACATTTTTAATTCCTCGCTTTCGTTTTGTTGTTTACATTGTTTGATATTAGCACCGAAATTAGTGTGCTAAAAGGTATTCCCATTTGGTCTGCCATTTCTTTGCCTTTTCGATAAACTTCTTCGTTAAGGCTAATGTGGACTTTGATTTTGTTACTCATATTTTCTCCTTTCGTGTTCGTTATGGTAACACTATTGTACCACATTGTAGCCATATTGTCAACACCTTTTTGAAAATTTTTTCAAGTTTTTTCAAACAAAAAACAAGGCTCGCAATTAAGCAAGCCTTGCCCTTATTATTTAATTTTTATGCAACAATCCAATATTTTGTTACAACCTTTTTTGAGCAGTCCCAAGTGTCAAATACTACACCTGCTATACTGCAACTAAGGTGTCCGTCAATTCTTATAAGTAGAGTATTATTAGGATATTTACTTGCTATTTCCTCTACTGTTTCGGCATCTTGGCAATAGCGAATAGGGAAACCGAAAACTTCGGTAAGTAATCTTCCATAACATTCGCAATTTAATTTTTCGCAACCATAATAATTGGAAGCCATATCTAACAACCTTGCTACTGCTCCATATGAAAGACGAGTTGCAACACTTATTGCTCGTGTAACGCAATCTTCTTCCTCTCTACCAAGAACATTAGCATTATAATATCTAAAATCTCCCATAATATCTCCTTATAAAAATTTATTCGCCCTCAACTATGCAATCATAGTAAACTGCAAGTTTTTCTGCACCTTTGACTTTGACATCTTTGTCTGCCAAGAATGCATATCCGCCCTTTACAGCGAAGTCAACATTTTGCCCGAAAAACTCTTTATTGTCGGTGTACCACATTAAGGTAGCCGTGTAAAGTTCTTTTTCGCCAAAGTTTTCCATAGGTCTATTAAGTGCTTTTGCTCTTTGCATTACTGCTTCTTTTGATAGCATTTGCTTTTCTTGGTCAGAAAGTTGGCTTAAAAGTTTTTTGTTGAAATGTTCAAGTTCTTCCTCTGAAAGCCTTTCGCTACCTTCTCCATAATCGTATCCGTAATCATATCCATAATCGGCATAATCTCTACGACCTCTTGAAGCATAGTCGCCACGCATATCATAGCCGTAATCTCTGCGACCACCTCTTGCATAGTCTTGTTCGGGCATACCATAGTAACCCTCGAATGTTCCCATAGCTTGAATTGGATAATAGGTAGCACCACCTTGACCTTGTGGCATATGGTGCATATCACGACCACGCATTTCGTAGTCGCCACCTCTCATATCATAGGAACGATAATCGCCACCACGACCACTACGAGCCATATCTCCGTAGTCTTGACCTCTCATATCTCCCCTACGCATATCCGTTCCATAGTCTTGCATCGCTCTATCTCTACCTCTGCCACGACCACGACCTCTACCTCTGCCACGAGAAGGAACTACATAGCCACCCTCGCTTCCATAAGGGTTTCTTCCGTCTTGCATATAACGCATATCCATATTTCTATCCATTACGCATTACCCCCTGTTGTAGTAGTTGTGGTTTTAGTTGTAGTTGTCCTTGCTCTTGTCGAAAGAACGGCAGGAGCAGGAGTTACGGTTGCGGTTGGTACAGGAATTACGGCAAGTGTTTCCTGTGGGTAACAAGGCAATTTCTTGATTGTCTTGAAAACGGCACTTGTCGCGCTTGTGCTAATGCAAAGTCCGTATTTTGTGCGTGTGCGAATTGCGCACGCAGTTACCTGTGAACAATCGCAGTTCACGATAGGATATACTGTTGTTGTATCTCCACCTATTGAAATCGCCACAGGCATATTGATTGTTGCCGTTGTTGGAATGGTTTGCGCCACGATAAGACAAACTCTACAATTATCGGCATAAAAACCATTTGGAATGTCGATTACAAGAGTGTCCGTTCCGTCAACTGTTATAACAGTAACCGAAGTTGAAATTACAATGTTACGACAAAGACGGCAATCTTTGCTAAAACAATTACTCATTATTAAATCTCCTTTTAGTCAAACAAGGGCAGGGTTTCCCCCACCCTTGCGAATTTTATCACTACTTTTAGTAGGAATTAAGTTTTAATTAGCAACCACAGCCACAGTTTGAGCCGTTATAGCCGAAGCCATACGCGCTCTGATATGGGTTGCAAGTAATGTATGCAGGGATTGGGCAAGGTTTAATCTCGTCTATGATAGTTCTTGTCTGTCTATCGTTAGAAATTTGTGCCTTCAAGCCACTATTCTCTGCTTGGAGAGAAGCAATCTTTTCGCCTGTGAGGTAGTCGAGGATAGCACGAGTGTTGTCCTGTCCTGCTCTAATGATGTCGCAAGTGTTCTTTGCGTTCTCATACTTCACACTATCAATTGCTCTCTGTGTGGTGCAACAACAATCGCCAAGTTCACGAGAAAGTCCATTCACAAGTTGAGCTTGCTGATAACCGAGTGTGCAAATTGCGTTGTTCACTCCTGCGAAACCTGTGTTGATAACGGAGTTAAGACCTGCGAAGCCTTGATTGTTGTAGTTGATAGCCTGTGCTTGACCGAGAATTATGTCGTCAATGCCTCTTTGAAGTGTGTTCTGTGCGAAGCCGTTAGCAAGGTCTGCCTGTGTTGCAGGTGTGCCACAACCACAGTAGCCACCTCTATTGCCACCGAAACCAAGTCCACCGTTGCCCCAACCACCGAACAAGCCACCTACAAGTGCCAAGCCGATAATCCAAGACCAATCGTTCCAACCATTGTTGTTGTTTCCGTTTCCGTAAGTCATTACGGGAAGTTCGCCTTCAAAATACATATCTGTATCTCCTTTAAAAATAAATTTATATCAAACAATACTCATTCTATGCGCACTTGAACTCGGATTGTAGATACCACTTATTTACCAAACATTTGCTTTAAAGCTTGAATGTTTTGAGGACTAACACCATTTTGAGTTGCTAATTGCATAAAAAACTCTTGTGCGTTTCTGCCCTGTGCCATATTTTTGAGGGTGGCGATGCCCTCGTTTATGTGAGGATTTTGCCTTGAAAGGTATGCGAGAGCCTGTTGAGGTGTCATACCTTGTTGTTTGAGGCTCATAACCAATGAAATTTGCTCATTTATTCCGTTTGCCATTCACTTATACCCCCTTTGTCATTTAAAGCCTTTTTTAGTGCCTTAATTTGTTTCCTAAACAAAGCCAACCTTTTTTCGAGCAATTTAATTCTTTTCAATAGTTTGAGATTGTTTTGTTCCTGTTCCATTCGATTTTGCTCCCATAGGTTTATTTTGTTGACTTGTCAACCTTTGAATTGCGTTGTCCAATTGTTGAATTGTGACAAATCCGTATTTTTCCAAGTCGCTTTTTTTGATATACTCTCCCATATCAATTTTGGGAGTTTCCTCTTTTGGCTGAATAGGAGTTCCGTCTGCGTTTATTGGCTCGAACTTGAAATAATCGGTTTTGCACAAACCTGTGTTGTCTGCCGTTTTCAAATAAACAATACCACTATCTTTATCAATAAGCATAACTTTTGTGTTAGGATAGAGTATGTATGCCTCTGCTTGCGCCTTGTTTACATAGCGAATATCTTGAATAGGCATTTCCATAGGCATTTGCATTTGAGGTTGAGCCTGTGGTTGAGGTTGCATAGGCATTTGTGGTTGAACATTTTGTCTTTGTGGGTAAGTGCTTTGATACCCTGTGCCACCCAAGTACGAGGGTGTGGGATAACCATAATTAAACATAGCAATTCTCCTTTGCGTTTTTTGTAATTCTATTATGCACGGAATTTGTGTATTCGTAAAGGTTACAAAAGGGTTACAAAATAAGAAAAAAGCCACCGAAATCGGTGACTTTTTCACTTTTTATTCAATTTTTCTTTCATTCGCCATTTCTTAATCTTGACACTATCGGTTTCAATGCAATATTTTTCTGCCAACTCCTTGCGTGATGTCTTTTTGATAAAGAACTCAATAGCAAGGTCGATATTCTCTTGTGTCATTCCTAATTCGCGACAACGGATAATAAGTTGGTCCTCTGTGCAATTATCGGTACTAAATTCTTTGCTCTTTTCAAGTTTTTCTTTAAGGCGATTATATTTAAGCTCATAAGTGTCGGCTTGCTTTTTAGTAAATCCCACCCAACCTATCAAATAGTTTATAGGAATGGCAGAAAATAGACTAAGGTGCATAGGTAACACAAAACTAACACCAAAGAAAAACACTATGCCTGTTATCAACCTACACATAGCAGGAACGATATGATGATATTGCTTGGCAAATTGCTCTCTTATCAGCCAATGGCATACAAAGAAAGCAACTGCCTCTCTCCACTTGTTAAATAAAAGTGCAGGAATAAATAAAGCGATAACCGAAACGATTATCGCTAATATTATGTTTTTTGTCTTAATCTTCATTTTTTGCGATAAAGTTTCTAATTTCGGTAAGTGCCTTGTCAAGTTCAACCAAATCCTCGTTATCAAACTTGTTTGTCTTGATTTTAGCGATTACTTTCTCGGCAGTTTCGATTGCAGAGCCAATATCCTCACCATATGCCCATAAATTAGGTATTCCCATACTGTTCTCCTTTTTTGTAATTAAAAAATAAATATAATAAAATCATAAAAATATAGTAATCTAACATCAATATTGTGAGTGTGGCAAAATTATAGTCACTTATCATTAAAGATAGATTTCTTACTTGCAAAGTCATTGTTTGTAAAAAGTTTGTAGAAACAAACATTACAACAGTTGCTTTAAAATCTGCTCCCATAATAAATGGAAGTAGAACAGTAATAGATATATTTAAACTTGTATATTGACTTGGAACAAATTCTTTCACAAAAAACAATATTAAAATGGAAATTAAAATAATTATAATTTCTTTTAAGTCTAAATAATATTTCTTACAAGATGCACAACAAGTTAAAAAGTAACTACAAAATGATAATATAGTAGTTGCCAAATACCAAGCCCACTTATGATTATCAATATAATGTCCTATTTTGGTTATGCTATCTATTTGTGCAATTTCAATAACTGTTTGAGGGAAAAACAACTTGAAAAAGTATATAATTCCCAAAATCACACCACATAGAATTAAACCCATAGTCCATAGGTTGTTAAATCTCTTTATTTTCATTTCTTTTTTACCGACTTCCAAAAATCTGCAACGGCACTTTCGCTCTTGGCTTTCTTCTTGTCGGTAGATTTTGTGGCTTCGTTTGTGCCATTTACATATTGCTTTGCCTTTTCAATAATTTCTTGACCCTCTTGTGTGTCAAAAACCTTATCTTCGGCTTTCTTGCTTTTTTCAAGAATTGCGTGTGTAACTATCGCTGACATAGATTGAAATACACTTGTTTTAGTGTCAAAATCCATTCCAAAGAAATGACAATATCCAAAATA
>JAZSDJ010000247.1:0-2798 GCA_045531105.1 Eubacteriales bacterium
CAGAAGAATTACCAAAGCTCAAAGAAGTATTTAATAAAAAAGTTATGGCAAATGTAAGTGGATTTTCAGTTGAAGATTATGTTGAGGCTTGTAAAAAACTCGATAAAGAAGACATTGTTGGCTGGTTCGAGGTTAACATCAGTTGTCCTAATGTTCATGGTGGCGGAATGAGTTTCGGCGTTTCACCAGAGGCAGCCGCTGAGGTTACAAGAGCAGTAAAGGAAGTAACTACAAAACCAGTTATCATAAAACTTTCACCAAATGTTACCGACATTGTCGCAATCGCAAAGGCTTGTGAAGATGCGGGCGCAGATGGAATTAGTTTGATAAATACATTACTTGGAATGAAAATAGACCTCAAAACCAAAAAGCCTGTTGTAGCAAATAAAATGGGTGGTTTTTCAGGACCAGCAATCAAACCAGTAGCCGTAAGAATGGTGTATCAGGTTTACGAGGCGGTGAAAATTCCAATCGTTGGTGGTGGTGGAGTAAGCACTGCCGAAGATGTAATCGAAATGATGCTTGCAGGAGCGAGCGCAGTAGAGGTAGGCGCAGCCAACCTCGTTGACCCGTTTGCTTGTAAAAAAATCATTGAAGATTTACCACGAGTAATGGAAAAATACGGAATAAAAGATTTGAAAGATATAATAGGAGGAGCGCACTAATGGGAAAAGATGTAATCATCGCTTGCGATTTTGCGAGCAAGGAACAGGTCTTTGAATTTCTTTCAAAATTTAAAGATGAAAAGCCTTTTGTAAAAATCGGAATGGAACTTTTTAATGCGGAAGGACCAGAAATTGTAAGAGAAATAAAGAGAAGAGGACACAAAATATTTCTTGACCTTAAACTTCACGATATTCCAAACACTGTTAAAAAGGCAATGGCAGTGCTTTCTCGCCTTGATGTAGATATGACAAATGTTCACGCATCAGGAACAATCGCGATGATGGAAGCCGCTCTTGAAGGACTTACAAGAGAGGATGGAACAAGACCACTTCTTATTGCAGTAACTCAACTTACCTCAACAAGCGAGGAAAGAATGAGAGAAGACCTTCTTATCAACGAGCCAATGGACAAGGTTGTAATGCACTATGCAATGAATGCTAAAAAAGCAGGACTTGCGGGTATCGTTTGCTCACCACTTGAAGCGGAAAAGGTTCACGCAACCTGTGGAAATGATTTTATCACAGTAACACCAGGTGTTCGTTTTGCCGATGGCGATAAAGGTGACCAAGTAAGAGTTATGACACCAGAACAAGCAAAGAAAATCGGCTCTGACTATATCGTAGTTGGTAGACCAATCACAGGCGCACAAGACCCAGTTGAAGCATACAGAAGATGCGTTCGCGAATTCGTTGATTAAGGAGAGTACAAAATGGAAAACTACAAAAGAGAATTTATACAATTTTTGCAAAACGCAGGAGTTTTGAAATTTGGTGATTTTACCGCTAAAAGTGGTAGAAAAATCCCTTACTTTATCAATGCAGGCGAAATCAAAACTGGCGAAAATATTGCAAAACTCGGTCAGTTTTATGCAAAAGCATATCTTGAAAAGGTAGGAAACAAGAAAACCGCTCTTTATGGCCCTGCTTATAAAGGAATTTCAATCGCTGTTTCAACATCAATCGCACTCGCAAACGAAGGACTTAACCTTCCATTCTTCTTTAATAGAAAAGAAGTAAAAGACCACGGTGAAGGCGGAGTTTTCGTAGGTTATAAACCACAAGAGGGCGAAGAGGTTGTAATTGTTGAGGATGTAATCACAGCAGGAACTGCAATTCGTGAAACTATGGAAATTATGAAGGGCGTTAAAGGCGTAAAAGTTGCCGCAACATTCGTAATGGTTGACCGTAAAGAAAAAGGTCAAGGCGAAAAAGGCGCAATGGTTGAAATCGAAGAAGAATTTGGCTTCCCAGTATATTCAGTAGTTGATGTTTACGATATTATTGAATATCTTGAAGAAGACGAAGCAAACAAAGAGAATGTAGAGAGAATTAAAAAATATCTTGAAGTTTATGGTGCGAGGGCATAAAAATGATAAGACACCTTATAGGAATAGAGGACCTCACAAATGAGGAAATAGACACTCTTATTGCTACCGCTGAGGACATCATTAAAAATCCAAAGAAATACGCAGAAGTTTGTCACGGCAAGAAACTTGCTACACTTTTCTATGAGCCATCTACAAGAACTCGTTTGTCATTTGAATCGGCAATGATGGAACTTGGTGGAGGCGTTCTTGGCTTTTCCGAGGCGCAAAGTAGTTCCGCCGCAAAGGGTGAAAGTGTCGCAGATACTGCAAAAGTAATATCTTGCTTTGCTGATATTATGGTAATGCGCCACTTTAAAGAGGGCGCACCCATGGTTGCATCTCTCAATGCTACAATTCCTGTAATCAACGCAGGAGATGGCGGACATAACCACCCAACGCAAACCCTTACTGATCTTCTCACAATCAAAAGAGAAAAAGGCAGACTCGACAACCTCGTTGTAGGGCTTTGCGGAGACCTTAAATTCGGTAGAACAGTACACTCGCTCATTTCCGCTATGTCAAGATATAAAAATGTCAAATTCGTTCTTATATCGCCTGACGAACTCAAAGTTCCAGACTATATCAAATACGATGTACTTGAAAGAAACGGAATCGAGTACGAGGAAACTACAAGTCTTGAAGACGCAATGCCAAAAATCGACATTCTTTATATGACAAGAGTTCAAAGAGAAAGATTTTTCAATGAGCAAGATTATATAAGACTCAAAGACAGTTATATCTTGACTCCTGAAAAACTCGTTGACGC
>JAZSDJ010000014.1:0-4748 GCA_045531105.1 Eubacteriales bacterium
GTGTTATTTCTGTTGATGGTTCTTTTGAAACTTCGCACATTATATCTGCCTCTAATTCTGTACCCACTTATACTGGTAGCCAAATTGCGAAATTTGTCGAAAAAAATGAAGATATTCGTTCTCTCTTTTTGGCTTGTCAAGCAATTCTTGGAAAAGAATTTGGCGCTCACGACCACAACAATATTATATATTTAAAAGATAATTTTCATTTCAGTGGCGAATATATAATGCTTCTTTTGGCTCACTGCAAAGATATTGACAAGACAATGTGGTCATATGTACGAAAAACCGCTCAAAATCTTTATGATGACGGAATTGACACATATGTGCGTCTTGAAGCGCACTTCGCTGACAGAAAAAACAAAAATTCTCTTGAATACAAAATCCGTAATTTATTTGGTATTGGAAGACGCGAACTTTCACGCACTGAAAAAGACAAGATTGAGCGTTGGATTGAGTTAAATCTTGATATTGAACTTATAAGATTTGCGTACGACATTACCATTGATAAAACAGGAAAGGCATCTGTGCCTTATTGTTCTAAAATTATTGAAAATTGGTTATCTTCTGGCGTTAAAACGCTTGAAGATGCAAAAAGAAATGAAGAAGAAAAAGGCAAAAAACTTTCATCATCTTCATTTGATACAAATGATTTCTTTGAGGCGGCTCTTAAACGCTCATATAATAAAAAGGAGGACAAGTGATGGGCTATTCTAAAAAAGTCGTTGCTTTTGTTGCTGATGCGTATGCAAAAAAGCGTTATATGAATGAAAAATCACGCGAGGAGTGTCTTGAAAAGGTATATTCCGTTTGTCCTCGTGTTAAGGAAATTGACGACCAACTCAAAAATCTTTCTTTTGAAGTTATCAGTGCTATTTCTCTTGGAAAAGAAAAATGCGCGGAGCAAATTGCTCTTGTCAAAGAACGAAATTTGGCGCTTCAAAAAGAACGCGAAGAATTGCTCGTTCAAAATGGTTTTGACAAGGATTACACTTCTTTGAAATTTGAATGTGAACGTTGCCAAGACACAGGGTATGTAAAAGGTGTTTTATGTTCTTGTTATCGTAACGCTCTAAGGCTTAAAAGTTATGAACATTCTGGCATTTCTTCCCTTCTTGAAAAGCAAGGTTTCGACTCATTCTCTCTTGAATATTATTCGGGCAGAGATAAGGAACTTATGAAGGACAATTTTGACGATTTGTACAGTTTCGCCACTCATTTTAGCACAGACAAGCGTTCGTTCCTTTTATGTGGTGCGACAGGTCTTGGAAAAACCCACCTGTCAACAGCCGTAGCAAAGCATCTTATAGACAATGGTTATGATGTTATCTATGAAACGGCTCAAAATGTCTTCCACGATTTTGAGGTAGATAGAGTTAATCTTTCAAGAAGTCGTTTTGATTACAATGCGACAATTTCAGAACCACTTTCTAACAAATATCTCGAATGTGATTTACTTATTATTGACGATTTAGGAACAGAAATGCTCTCTAATTTCACTACATCTTGTCTATATAACATTATTAATACAAGACTTAATAAAGGTCTTCCTATTATTGCAAGTACTAATCTTAGAGGCGAGGACTTTCAAAAAATCTACGATGACCGTATCACCAGCAGACTTTTTGGTGAGTTTATTATTAAAAAGTTCTCGGGTCAAGATATAAGAAGACAAAAATTACAAAAATAATTTTACAAAAACTATTGACAAAGATATATTCGTGTGATATAATCTTGTCGTTAATCCAAAGACAGCAGGTCACAGTAATTGCTTATGCTCCCTGCCGAGGAAGAATTTAAATAGTTGAATTTAAATCTTTTTTCGGCGCGCATTTTGTTTACTGCCCACGAAAAAAGATTTTTCTTTTTTCTCTGTCGAAAGGAAATAATAAGGAGGTTTGTTTTATGCCAAGTAATTCAGTTCTTGAACAAAAGAAAGCCGTAGTTGCTGACCTCGTTGCTAAAATGCAAAAGGCTCAATCAGGTGTTCTTGTTCAATACCAAGGTATCACAGTTGAAAACGATACCAAAATGCGTGCTGCATTCCGTAAAGCCGGCGTTGACTACATGGTTCTTAAAAATACTCTTATCGGCCGTGCATGTGATGAAGTTGGTTACGGTGCAATGAAGGACAAACTTAACGGTATGAGCGCTATCGCCATCAGTTACGATGATCCTATTGCTCCTGCTAAGATTGCAAAAGAGTACGCAGACAAAGTTGAAACCTTTGAAATCAAAGGCGGATTTATTGACAACGGTGTTGTTGATGCTGCATCAGTTATGGCTCTTGCTGAAATTCCTTCAAAGGAAGTTCTTCTTGCAAGATTTTTGGGAAGCCTTCAAGGTCCTATTTCAGGATTTGCTCGTGCTATCCAAGCAGTTATCGACCAAGGCAACGAGACCGTTGCAGTTGCAGAGTAAGGCTCTGTGTTGCCTACGCATAGCGTAAAAACACAAAAATAATTAAATTAAAAAATTTATCTTTTTATGGAGGATTTATTATCATGGCTAACGAAAAGGTTACTCAAATTCTTGACGAAATCAAAACACTTACACTTCTCGAACTCGCTGACCTCGTAAAGGCAGTTGAGGAAGAATTCGGCGTTTCTGCTGCTCCTGTTGCAGTTGCTGGTGCTGCTGTTGCTGCTGCTCCTGTTGAAGAAAAGACTGAATTCGATGTTATTCTTGTTGATGCTGGTGCAAGCAAACTCAACGTTATCAAAGTTGTTCGTGAACTTACAGGTCTTGGACTTAAAGAAGCAAAAGAACTCGTTGAAAGCGCTCCAAAAGCAATTAAAGAAGCAGTTTCTAAGGAAACAGCAGAAGATGTTGCAAAACAACTCACAGATGCTGGCGCTAAGGCAGAAGTTAAATAATTTGACTGAACAAAAACCTTCAAAAAACTCCGACCATTTTGGTCGGAGTTTTTATTTATTTAAAAAGTTCCACAAGAATGATTTGTGGGCGATTATTAAATCTTAAAGGGCAAAGACTGTTACCTATTCCTCTACTGATTACCATATTTGTATCATTAGCGATATGAACGCCTTCGGAATATTTTGGAAAAAAGCCTTGGTTTGGGGCAATCAATCCACCGATTAAAGGAAGTTGCGCTTGCCCTCCGTGTGCGTGACCTGTCAAAACCAAATTTGCTCCTGCATCTACATAACTATAAAACGCCTCAGGGCGATGAGAAATAACTATTGTAGGTGAGGTAGTGTCTTTTATCAAGGCTGAAAGTTTATCTTTTATTATAACTTTTACCTTTTCTGTTGTGTCCTTTTTCTTAATAACAAACATAGGGTCTTCGATGCCTATTATCGTATACACGATGCCGTCTTTTTCAAAAGATGTCTTTTGGTCTTGCAAAATTGTAATGCCAAGTTTTTCAAATTCATCACACAATTTTGAGTATTCTTCTGGCATTCTGCTTTCGTGGTTTCCTGGTGCATAAAAGCAAGGGGCAATTTTAGCAAGTTCTGTGGCAAAATCGAGCGCTCTTTGTAAATTTGTGTGACGAGAGTCTATGAAGTCACCACTTATTGCGATAAGGTCTGGCGCTGATTCCTTTATAAGACTTAAAGGTTTTTCGTTGTTGTTTTTAAATTTTGCATTGTGGAAGTCGCTTATATGAATTATTTTCAGATTGCCTTTGGATTGTATTTTAACTTTTTCAAGCATAATCGCTTTGTTTGACCAAATTACCCAAACAAGCAAAGCAACAAAGCCAAGTGCAAGGCACAAAAGAACAATCGAAAGTGCAACATTGTCTTTTATAAACTCAATCATAAGAACCTCCTTTTTTGTATTAAATATTTGTGTGTAATAATAGTATATACTACAACTCGAAAAAATGCAAGTGAAAATTTAAAAGCCCTCAAACGAGGGCTTTTTATTAGAGTGTGATTTTCTTGAAGGCTTTTTTGCCACGACGCAAAACAATTCCGTTTGCTACTGCATCTTTTTCATATGTGGTTCTGATGTCGGTAACTTTTTCGTTATCTACCGTTACTCCACCTTGCTCAACTGCGCGTCTTGCTTCGCTTCTTGATGGAACGAGTCCACCTTTTACAAGCATTGTAAGAATGTCAACTTTTCCGTCGATAAAATCTTCTTGTGCAAGTTGTACGCTTGGCATATTTGCGCTATCGCCCGCTGAAAATACGGCTCTTGCAGCGCTTTGCGCCTTCTCCGCTTCTTCCTCGCCGTGAACGAGTTTTGTAAGTTCATATGCAAGAATTTCTTTCGCTTTATTGAGTTGTGAGCCTTCCCACTTGTCCATTTCATCAATTTCTTCAAGTGGCAAGAATGTGAGCATTCTTATACATTTAAGAACGTCGGCATCTGCAACATTTCTCCAATATTGGTAGAAGTCATATGGTGTTGTTTTTTCAGGGTCAAGCCATACAGCGCCTGACTGAGTCTTTCCCATTTTCTTTCCTTCGGAGTTGAGAAGGAGAGTTATTGTCATTGCGTGTGCATCTTTGCCAAGTTTACGTCTAATAAGTTCTGTTCCACCGAGCATATTGCTCCATTGGTCGTCACCGCCAAATTGCATATTACAACCATATCTTCTGTAAAGTTCCAAAAAGTCGTAACTTTGCATAATCATATAGTTAAATTCAAGGAATGAAAGACCCTTTTCCATTCTTTGCTTATAGCATTCAGCTGAAAGCATCTTATTAACACTGAAGCAAGCACCAACCTCACGGAGGAGTTCAACATAATTGAGGCTGAGAAGCCAGTCA
>JAZSDJ010000250.1:0-2034 GCA_045531105.1 Eubacteriales bacterium
AGGGGGAGACGAGTTTTTCCCGTTTCAGATAGCGCACACGATATTGTAAACGCACTAAGAACGCAAGTTCTTTCGTCGGGGTGCGAAATAAAAAATGAAAAAGTCACGAAAATTCTTGAAAACAATGGACAAATAAAAGGCATTGAAACAAGTCGTGGAATTTATGATTTTGACGCTGTAATTTGTGCAACGGGTGGTGTTTCTTACCCTGGTACTGGCTCTGACGGAGACGGATTTAAATTCGCCAAATTTCTTGGAATAAAGGTAACAGACCTTGTTCCGTCGCTTGTCCCTTGCGAAACTGTTGAAAATGTTTCCGAACTTATGGGGCTTTCATTGAAAAACGTAACCCTCAAAGTAATAAATCAAGAGAACTCAAAGGTTGTATTTTCTGAACTCGGCGAAATGCTCTTTACCCATTTTGGACTTTCCGGTCCTCTTGTTTTGTCAGCCTCATCTCATATGAAAGATATGAAATGTGGTAAATATATCGTGTCAATAGACTTAAAGCCAGCACTTGACGAAAAGGAACTTGATAAGAGAATTTTGAGTGATTTCGGAACGAGAACAAATAAGGATTTTCAAAACTCCCTTGGCGCACTTTTGCCATCGAAAATCATTCCTTATATCGTAAAACGAACAGGGATTTTACCTACAACAAAGGTGAATGAAATCACAAAAGAGCAAAGACATACCCTTTGTCAAATCCTTAAAAACTTGACTTTTACAATTAAATCATTTAGACCGATAAAAGAAGCCATCGTTACAGCGGGTGGCATTGATGTTAGCGAAATCAATCCCTCAACAATGCAGTCAAAGAAAATTCAAGGACTTTACTTTGCTGGGGAAATGATAGACACTCACGCCTATACAGGTGGTTATAATTTACAAATTGCATTTTCCACAGGCGCGCTTGCGGGAACACATAGCGCATGGGGAGATTAGGAGAAAATATGAGAATAGCACTTGATGGACCAAGCGGAGCAGGAAAAAGCACCGTTGCAAAAGCGGTTGCAAAAAGATTAAGTATCGTATATGTAGATACAGGCGCACTTTATCGTTCGATAGGACTTTATGTTCAAAGAAAAGGTGTTGCAAAAGACGACAAAGAAAAAGTTATTTCAATGCTTGATGAAATTAAACTCGACCTCAAATTTGTTGACGGAACTCAAATCGTTTTGCTTAACGGAGAAGATGTTAGTGGTTTTATTCGTACAGGCGAAATTTCTATGTATGCCTCGGCAGTTTCAGCAATTCCAGAGGTTAGAGCGTTTCTTCTTGAAACACAAAGAAAAATCGCAAGAGAAAACAGCGTAATTATGGACGGACGCGATATTGGTACAGTAATTATACCAGATGCCGAAGTTAAGATTTTCCTTGTTGCCTCTGCCGAAGCGAGAGCGGAAAGAAGATATAAAGAACTTATCGAAAAAGGCGAAGAATGTACTTATGAAAGCGTTCTTGCAGATATTAAGGAGAGAGATAATAACGACTCTACAAGAGCAGTCGCTCCTGCAATCCCAGCGAAAGATGCAATCTTCCTTGATAACTCTGACCTTGACCAAGAGCAAACTATTGCAAAGGTTATCGAAATAATCGAAACAACTGTAAAAAAAAAACCTAAAAAGAAAAAAAGACGCTTTTACAGAACGGTAAAATTCTTGCTTGGCAAAATCGTTGGATTTTTCCTTGGCGTAAGAGTAAAAAATAAGGATAAAGAGGTTTTTGATAAACCATTTATTTTGTGTGCTAACCACACAAGTCTTCTTGATGCAATCGTAATAGTTATTGCAATGAAGAACCAAATTCGCTATATGGGTAAAAAGGAAGTTTTCAAAATCCCCCTTTTAAATCTCTTTATTAAAGCAATGGGTGCTTTTCCT
The DNA here is from genome assembly GCA_045531105.1 of Eubacteriales bacterium. GTDB lineage: Bacteria > Bacillota > Clostridia > Oscillospirales > CAG-272 > RGIG2000. The sequence continues at coordinate 1,884 of JAZSDJ010000250.1, forward strand.
GTTGATCGTAAAAAGGGAGATGTTGCAGCAATTAAGAAAACCCTTGAAATCTTAAAAGGCGGGGAGTGTGTAGGAATTTTCCCACAAGGAACTCGTCAGCCATATAAAAATCCAAGAGAAACAGAAGTTAAAGACGGAATTGGCATGATGG
>JAZSDJ010000154.1:0-1872 GCA_045531105.1 Eubacteriales bacterium
TAAGATCGATGAAAACCAAAAGGAATATTATTTACGCGAACAGCTAAAGGTTATCCAAAGTGAGCTTGGAAATGACTCTCAAAGCGAGAGCGAGGAGCTTTATGACGAGATAATGTCAAAGCATTTTCCAAAGTATGTCGAGGATAAGCTATTAAAAGAGCTTGTTAAATTCAACAAAGCTCCTTTTGGCTCGCCAGAATCAGCTGTTTTACGCACTTATCTTGAAACCTGTCTTGAAATTCCATTTGGCAAATATTCAAACGACGAAACAAGCGTAAAAAATGCAAGAAAGATATTAGAACGTGACCACTATGGGCTCGAAAAGGTCAAGGAACGCATTTTGGAGTTTATCGCGGTTAAGGAATTAAACCCTGATATTAAGAACCAAATTATATGCCTTGTTGGCCCTCCTGGTGTTGGTAAGACTTCTCTTTGCGCATCTATCGCCAAGGCGCTCAAGCGCAAATACGTGCGCGTTTCCTTAGGTGGTATTCGTGATGAGGCAGAAATTAGAGGCCACAGAAAAACATATGTTGGCGCTATGCCCGGAAGAATTATTAACGCTCTTATAGAGTGTGAGACTTCCAATCCACTTATGGTATTTGATGAAATTGACAAAATGGCAAACGACTCTCGTGGAGACCCTGCGTCCGCTATGCTTGAAGTGCTTGATGGAGAACAAAACAAATCTTTCCGCGACCATTTTGTTGAAATTGATGTGGACCTTTCTCATTGTATGTTTATTGCAACGGCAAACACTCTCGATACCATTCCGAAACCACTTATTGACAGAATGGAAATCATTGAACTTTCTTCTTATACAAAGAACGAAAAGTTCAATATTGCAAAAGACCACTTAATTCCAAAGCAAATTAAGCGTCATGGACTTACAAAAAGAAACTTCAAACTTTCTGATAGTGCTATTTATTCTCTCATTGATTCTTACACTGCTGAGGCGGGGGTTCGTAATCTCGAAAGAGAAATCGCTTCTCTTTGCCGTAAAGTAGCAAAAGAAATAATCGAAGATAGTGTAAAAACCGCTAATATCACAAATAAAAATCTTGAAAAGTATCTTGGACCTACCAAGTTTGATGCAGAAAAAATTGACAGTGCTGACCAAGTTGGTGTTGTAAATGGTATGGCTTATACATCTATCGGTGGAGATTTGCTTAAAATCGAAGCATCTGTTATGAAGGGTACGGGCAAAATACAACTCACCGGTCTTCTTGGCGATGTTATGAAAGAATCCGCAAATATTGCTGTAAGTTATATTCGTGAAAATGCTGAAAAATTAGGTGTTGACCCTGATTTTTATTCTAATTGCGATATTCATATTCACGTTCCAGAAGGCGCTGTACCCAAAGATGGTCCAAGTGCAGGAGTCACTATGACTACTGCCCTTGTCAGTGTGCTTTCTTCTCGTCCTGTCAGACGTGATATCGCTATGACTGGTGAAATTTCATTAAGAGGTAAAGTATTGCCTATTGGTGGTCTTAAAGAAAAAACAATCGCCGCTTATACGGCTGGTGTTAAAACAATTCTTATTCCAGAAAAGAATATGAAAGACCTTGTGGAAATTGACCCTATTGTTCGTGAAAATGTTACTTTTATTCCTTGCAAAACTATTGAAGATGTATTTAAAGTTGCTTTTTCAAACGAAGAAATAATTGCTTTTATCGGTCATTACGCTACTAACAGAGGGTAATTATGAAAATTAACATAAATAATGTTTCACTGAAAATAAGCGCGGGAAAACCTTCGCAATTTTTAAAAAATCCTATTCCTCAAATCGCATTTTCTGGTCGTTCTAACGTGGGAAAAAGTTCTCTCATAAATACTTTACTCAATCGCAAGTCTCTTGCAAGAGTAAGT
>JAZSDJ010000252.1:0-2516 GCA_045531105.1 Eubacteriales bacterium
AGATATATGACAATGGGCAAATATGTTTATCTTCTTGCGTTCTTAGGTGCATGGGTTTGTGATACTTTTGCTTATTTTACTGGTAGATTTTTTGGAAAACATAAACTTATTCCAGAAATTAGTCCAAAAAAGACAATAGAAGGCTCTATTGGTGGAATAATCTTCACAATAGGAGCGTTTGTTCTTTATCGTTTCTTGTTGTTTAAAATTTTCCCAAATCTTAATTTGAATCTTCCGTATCTTCTTGTTATTATTTTGGGTGTTTCAGCATCAATTATATCTCAAATTGGAGATCTTGTTGCATCCGCTATAAAAAGACAGTACGACCTTAAAGATTACGGAAAACTTTTCCCAGGACATGGGGGGGTGCTTGATCGTTTTGACAGCGTAATGCTTGTAGCGCCTGTAATATATGTTATTTTTATAGTATCTGCGGTGTTAATGTAATGAATATGTTTGATAAAAAAATTGCCATTCTTGGCTCTACTGGTTCGGTAGGAAAACAAAGTGTAGAAGTTGCTTTGAATATAGGAGCAAGTGTTGACTTGCTTACTGCTAATTCTAATATAAATGTACTTGAAGAACAGGCGAGAATTTTAAAACCTAAAACTTGTGTTGTAGCAGACGAGAAAAACGCTCTTGAATTGAGAACTCGTCTTGCTGATACGAATGTCAAGGTTTTGGGAGGCGAAAAGTGCGAACTTGATGCAATTTGCGATTCATCTGCACAAGTGGCTGTAAATGCAGTTTCTGGCTTTGCTGGTCTTTATCCTGCTATTGCATGCGCTCAGAGTGGAAAGAGAATTGCAATGTCAAATAAAGAGGCTATTGTTATCGCATATAAGTTTTTGAAAGAGGAAGTTGAAAAACACAATGCGGAAATGATTCCTGTTGATAGCGAACATAGCGCAATTTTTCAATGTTTGCAAGGTTCTTTTGAAAATAAAATCAAAAAAATCATCTTAACTTCATCTGGTGGCCCGTTTAGAGGCAAAAAAAGAGAAGATTTAAGAGGTATCACGGCAAAGGATGCATTAAGCCATCCAACTTGGAAAATGGGGCCTAAAATAACCGTGGATTCTGCTTCATTAATGAATAAAGGGTTCGAAGTTATAGAAGCGGTGCGTCTTTTTAATGTTTCTCCTGAACAAGTTGAAGTTGTAGTTCATCCCCAAAGTATAATGCACTCAGCAGTTGAATATGTTGATAATAGTGTTATTGCACAAATGGGCGCTCCCGATATGAGAACTTGTATTCAATATGCAATTACATATCCGTATAGATTTGAACCTCTTGCGAAGTCTCTTGATTTTGCATCAATATCAAATTTAACTTTTGAAAAACCAGATATGGACACTTTTGCATTACTTGCACTTGCTTTTCATACAATAAAAGAGGACGGAGTTTTGCCGGCTGTGCTTAATGCCGCAGATGAAGTCGCAGTTGGTGCATTTTTAGAAGGAAAAATTGGATTTGTTGATGTTTTTGATATAGTCTCTAATATAATATGCAATTTCAAAAATATAAAGAATCCTTCGTTAGAAGATATAAATGTTGCCGATAAAGAGGCAAGAATAAAAACCTTGGAGTGCATCAATAATTTTTAAATTGTTGAGGTATTGAATGATAGCGTTATATATATTGATTGCCATTTTAAGTTTTGGCTTTTTGATATTTATACATGAATTAGGACATTTTTTATTTGCAAAAAAATTCGGTGTAGAAATCACCGAATTTTCATTAGGAATGGGACCTAAAATTGTATCTAAAAAAGGAAAAGATGGTGTCGAATATTCACTAAGACTTTTTCCAATCGGTGGCTTCGTTGCTATGGAAGGAGAAGACGGTGAAAGCGAAAATCCCAATGCGTTTAACAAAAAGCCAGCATGGCAAAGATTTATAATCGTTATTGCAGGCGCAGTAATGAATTTATTAGTTGGAATAATCATTATAGTTATTCTTACGACTACGCAACCAATGTTTGGAACCACCACTGTAAGTGGTTTCGCTCAAAACGCTCCGTCTGAACAGGCAGGACTTAGAGTTTACGACGAAATTGTAAAGATTAATAATACAAAAGTTCATACTTCAAGCGAACTTGGTTATGAAATAATGAGAAGTGGCTATAAACCCATTTCAATCACAGTTTTGAGAGATGGAAAAAAAGAAGTAATTGAAAATGTTCAATTCCCTCAAACTACCTCACAGGGAGTTGTTTTTGGAATGGCTGATTTTAGCGTGTCACCAGAAGAAAAAACATTTTTTACAGTTGTAAAAAACTCTTTTTATATGAGTACATCAACAATAAAAATGATATGGGATTCTTTGTATGATCTTGTAACTGGTAGATATGGAATGGAGCAAGTATCTGGGCCAATAGGAGTAACAGGGGCGATTACACAAGCGGCTGAAACAGGTGCGTATCAATTGTTCTATATAATTGCGGTTTTGGCAATGAATTTAGGTGTATTTAATTTGCTTCCTATACCTGCATTAGATGGTGGAAGCCTACTTCT
>JAZSDJ010000189.1:0-2718 GCA_045531105.1 Eubacteriales bacterium
AACGCAAAACACGGCATACCTCTTTCGATATATGCCGTATTTTTGAAAACTGTCCTTTTGGGTGACGCTCTATTGTCTTGCCCGTTTTTTATTTTTTAGAGTTGAAAATTTTAATTATTAGTTTTTGTGCTTTTGGAGAAACCAAACCACTAATGTCTTCCCCATTTTGTATTTTTTCTCTTACATATGTGGAACTTATATTTTCGTATTGTCTATCACAATCTATAAAAATGGTGTCAAATTCTTTATCAAAGTTTTTCATTGTTTCGGCAAGTTTTTGCTCGTATTTTCTGTCTTCGTCGTTTCTTATACCCCTAACAATTTTATTGATTCCATGCAAATGCATATAATCCGCTGTCAATCCGTTATAAGCATCAACAACAACGTTGTCAAACTCTTTTAATGAACTGCGCATTATCTCTTTCTTTTCTTCAAGAGAAAACATATATTTTTTATCAGCATTTAGAAGTGCGACTACATACAACTCGTCAAAAAAAGTTCTTGCTTTTTTTACTATTTCAATATGCCCAACAGTAATAGGATCGAAACTTCCAGTTATAATTGCTTTCATTCTATTCCTCGTCTGCTTTTAATGTTAGAATTGTTATATAAGATATAGAGTATCTCGCCTGTTTTATCACATTGAATTTTGATTTTAACTCACAATCAGTTGCAAAAATATCTTCCTCTCCACTTTCGCAAATAATTTTGGTGTTTTCATCAATCACTTTTGATTCAACCAATCTTTTCAAAACATCAGGAATGATTTTTTGTCTATAAGGTGGATCAATAAATATTATATCGTAGATTTCTTTTCCTGCAACTCCTTTTATCATTTGCTTGTAATCACAGCATGACACACGACATTTATCAAAAAGCCTTGTCTTTTTTGCATTAGAAATTATAATATCAACGGCTTCTCTTGAAATGTCACAAAAAGTTGCCTTCTTAGCGCCTCTGCTTAGCGATTCAAGACCCAACTGTCCACAACCTGCAAAAACGTCAAATATGGTAGCATTTTCAATTTCGAATTGAATCATTGAAAAAACTGCTTCTTTTACTCTTTGAGAAGTTGGCCTTGTGGCATCGCCCTCTAATGTTTCAAGATTCATTCCTTTTGCACTTCCAGTAATTATTTTCATATTACACCTCAGTTTTTCTAAAATAATCGTAAATTTTTTGAGCATCATTTTGGCTTATGGATTTAACCATTTGAATTTGCTCAACCTCTGCATTTTTAAGCGCAGAAATAGTTTTGAAATGAGCAAGGAGTTCCTTTGCCTTTTTAGGACCTATTCCAGATATTTTTTCAAGTGATGAAGTTTTTAATGTTTTTCGTTTTGAATTGTCCATTTTTGAGACTGTAAATCTATGAACTTCTTCCTGAATTTTATAAATAAAAACAAATACAGATTGTTCTTTTGCTATACTTATTTCTTCTTTATCTGTAACAATAGTTCGCGTTTTATGATGCTCATCTTTTACCATGCCAAAAACAGGAATGTCGATTTTAAGTTCTTTAAATAACTTTTTGGCGACACCAACATGTGTCATTCCACCATCAAGTAGTATTACATTTGGCATTCTCGAATAACTTCCATTTAGGTCTTTTAAATGGGCGAGTCTTCTTGATAAAACTTCTTTCATTGCCGAATAATCATCAGCGCCTTTTTGATACTTGATTTTAAAAATTCTATAATCGTTTTTCTTAAACTTGCCGTTCTCGCTAACTATCATTCCCGCTGTAATATGCTCATTACCAAAATTTGAAATATCATATGCTTCTATTCTTTCAGGAATTTCTTCAAGTCCAAGCATCAAACCAAGTTTTGCCAAAATCTTCGTATCTCTTTCAGACTGCTCTTTGAACTGTTTTGCTTTTTGTTTTGCATTAAGTTCTACCATTTCGCAAAGCTTTTTGTTTTCGCCCTTTTGTGGAATTTTCATTTCAACCGCATGTTTTGAAATACTTCTTAGAAAATCTTCCATTAGCCTTTTTTCTTCTTCATCATAGTCAAACGATAAAAGTATCTGAGATGGCACATACTCTCTTCGAGAATATAAATCCGTAAAAAAAGATGACATATATTCATATTTATCATCTATAACGACTTCGTTTGCACCAAAAGTAAAGGTTTCGCTGTCCGAAAGAACTCCGCTTCTTACATAAAACACAGAAATTGTTGTACATAAATCATCGTTATACAACCCAAAAATATCATATTCATCATCAGGTGAGCCAACGATTTTCTGTCCCTCGCCTAAACGTTTCATTGCTTCAATAGCATCTCTGCATCTTGCCGCATCTTCAAATTGTTCATTTTCGGCATGCATAAGCATTTGTTTTGTTAAATCAGCAATCGCAGTCTTCGTATTACCACGCAAAATATTTACTGCACATTGCATTATTTTATAATAATCTTCTGCGTTTATACTGTTATCACACGGCGCAACGCAACGACCAAGTTGCTTATAAATACATGGTCTTTCCTTGCCTATATCTCTCGGAAATTGTCTTTTACACATTGGAATAGACAATGCGCGTTCAAGAGTTCCCATAACACCATATACAACACTCATTCCCGAATATGGCCCAAAATATTTTGCACCATCAGAAATTCTTTTTCGTGTTTGATATACCCTTGGATATTCTTCATTCATCGTAACTTTAATATAAGGGTATGATTTTGAATCTTTTAATAATATGTTATATTTAGG
>JAZSDJ010000162.1:0-1583 GCA_045531105.1 Eubacteriales bacterium
GTAATTAAAGCAACTTTCATTTTATTACTCCTTACCTAAAACAAATTTTTTATAAAGTGGGGCATAAACCTCTTGGTCACGAATAACACAACCAGGTGTACCACCCTTACATCTCATAATTTCAGTACATTTTCCACAACAAATGCAAAGTTTTTTTGGGTCGAGATTTGCGCCAGATGTAATAGCGTTAGCAACATCAGGGTAAGCAAGTGTTTCACGACCATAGCCTGCAAAATCAAATTTGCCCTCTTTAACATAACCAGCGGTTACATTTGCAGATACAGCACCAAGGAAGGAAATACCCGAACAAATAACAGGAGTTCCTTTTATAGTTTCAGCAACCTCTGCAATTCCATTGAGCATACGCTCAACACCAACCATAGGGTGTTCTGGTGGCTCGTATGTACCTTTTGAGAATGGACGATTTACATGTGGATTGAAATAAGGATTTCCCATTGTAAAGTCAAGAAGGTCAATTCCATTTTCAACAAGAGCCTTTGAAAGCATTTTAGCCTCTGTAAAGTCAGGAGTGATACCCTCGCCTTTTTTTACACCAAATCCATAAGGGTATTCAAATCCATCATAAATGTTAAGACGGGAAGTGATTATGAAATCTTTTCCTGTTTCGATTTTTGCATTTTTAACGGCAGTTGTGAGAAGACGAGTACGGTTTTCAAAACTTCCACCATATTTGCCCTTACGCTCATATGCGCTCAAAAGTTCGCTTAAAAGATATCTGTGACAACTCTTGATATCAGCGCCATCAAAACCACATTCTTTCGCGCCGATAGCTCCCTTAACAAGCGCTTCACCAACTGTGTCAAGATAATCATCAGTTACAATTCTTGATTTATCAATAGGATTGTCTTTTTCAAAAATAGGATTGTTGTATGCAATAAGTGGAGCAGGAACACCCTCGGGCTTTGAATATCTTCCAGAATGAGTAAGTTGCATAATTACAACAGGCTCAAAACCATTTTCTTTAAGACAGGTTTCTTTGATATCATTTACCATTCTCGAAAAATCGCTCTTTGTTTCATTTGTGAGATACATTTGTCTTGGATTAGCACGTCCTTCGCCAAGAACAGCGGTAGCCTCAAACCAAATAATACCAGCGCCACCCTTTGCAAAGCGCAAATATCTTCTTTTGGTAAGTTCGTCAGGTGCGCCCGATGCAGTACCATCACAACCTTCCATAGCCTGATAAACAATTCTGTTATGTACAGTTTTGCTTCCAACCTTTATTTCCTTAGCGAGAGGCGAAATGTCCTCGGAATAAGGAAAAGAAGTGCCAGATTCTTCGCATATTTTCAAAAATGCGTCTTTATTTTGTGCAATTTGATATGCCATATTTAAAATTCCTCCAAATTTGTCCATATATAGTAATTTTACCATTTATTAATATATTTGTCAAGTAATATGCGCGCATTAAAACGCGCTCGCGCGAAATTTTTCTGTACTTAAAATTTCTTTAAACTATTGACAATATCTTTAATTTATGAGAAAATAAAAATAGCAAAAATATTTCGAGGAGCAGTGTAATGAAAGCAATTTTTATAGCAAATAATAAAGGAAACATTGAC
>JAZSDJ010000076.1:0-8403 GCA_045531105.1 Eubacteriales bacterium
TAGAGGGTTTGAAAAAAGAGACGTTAATTTGCTCTCTGGTGGTCAACAACAGAGAGTTGCTATTGCACGCGCACTTATAAATAAACCAAGAGTTCTTTTGTTGGACGAGCCTTTGGGTGCACTTGACCTAAAACTTCGTAAAGATATGCAAAATGAACTTAAAAATATACAAAGAAAAACTGGCATTACATTCATTTACGTAACCCATGACCAAGAAGAAGCACTTAGTATGTCTGATACTGTTGTTGTAATGGCTAATGGTAAAATTCAACAAATCGGAACGCCAACTGATATTTACAACGAGCCAGAAAACGCTTTTGTTGCCGACTTCATTGGCGAAAGTAACATAATTGATGGTGTTATGCTTGATGATTATAAAGTGAAATTTTCAGGACAAGAATTTGAGTGCCTTGATAAAGGTTTTGAGAAAAATGAACCTATTGATGCAGTTATTCGTCCAGAAGATGTTGATGTTGTTGAGCCTGAGAAAGGAATGCTTTGCGGAATTGTTGATTCCGTTACTTTCAAGGGCGTTCATTATGAAATTATTGTAACCATAAATAATTTCAAATGGATGATTCAGTCAACTGACTATGTTGCACCATCACAAAAAATCGGTCTTTATATTGAACCTGATGCAATTCATATAATGAAAAAATCCGAATTCTCGGATATGTTTGGAGATTATTCATCGTTCAGTGATGAGCATGAACATCTTTCGGATATTACTGAGGAGGACACAGAAACAGAATGAACAAAAAGTCATTGTTGCAAAGGGCAGCGGCCGCTCCTCATATCGTATGGTCGGTATTGTTTATTATTGCACCGCTTATCTTTGTTATTTACTATGCCTTCACAGATTCAGATGGAAAATTCAGTTTTTCCAATATTGTAGAACTTGCTCAACCAAGTTATCTTGAAATCTTTTTGCGTTCTGTTTGTTTTGCTTTTTTAGCAACCGTTATATGCTTGATAATTGCTTACCCAATAGCATATTTTATTGCAAAAGCGAAACCAAAAACACAAAAGATTCTTATAATGCTTGTTATGCTTCCAATGTGGATGAATTTTCTTATAAGAACATATTCGTGGATGGCTCTTTTGGAAGACTCTGGAATTATAAATTCCATTTTTGGCACGGAATTTCATATGATTAATACCGAGGGCGCTGTAATTCTTGGTATGGTTTATAACTTCTTGCCATATATGATTCTTCCTTTGCACACAGTGCTTTCTAAAATTGATTTTAGGCTATACGAGGCTGCTTCGGACCTTGGATGCAATCCTTTCTATGTAATTACAAAAGTCGTATTTCCGTTGAGTGTCCCAGGAATTATCTCTGGAATAACAATGGTATTTGTGCCTTCAATAAGTACATTCTATATTTCTCAAAAACTCGGTGGTGGAAACTTCGACTTGATAGGAGATACTATTGAGCGTCAGTTCCAAACCGCATATAATTATAACCTCGGCGCCGCTATGTCATTCGTACTTATGATTTTAATCATTATTAGTATGACGATAATGAATAAGTATGCCGATGATGACGGAGGTGTAATTATATGAAATTAGATAAGATAAAAAGGGCATTTTGTCCTAAAAATGCTAACGGATTTTACACCGCACTAATTTTCATATTCCTATATATGCCCATTGCGGTTCTTATATTGTTCTCATTCAACTCATCAAGTAGTACAAACTCTTTCGAGGGCTTTTCGCTCAGATGGTATAAAGAACTTTTTAATGATGCCGCAACCATGGAAGCGCTTAAAAACACATTGATTTTGGCTGTTTTATCAGCACTTATATCAACTGTGATAGGCACTCTTGCTGCATATGGAATTCATAAAATGAAAAATAAAGTCGTTAAAAACGGCACAATGTCAGTTACAAACATTCCTATGATGAATCCAGAAATTGTAACTGGTATATCAATGATGCTTTTGTTTGTTTTTATCGGCTCTATAATCAATTCAAAGACCATTTTGGGTTTTGGAACGGTTCTCATAGCACATATCACGTTCAATTTGCCTTATGTAATTTTGCTTATTTTGCCAAAATTCAAGCAAATGGACAGACATTTGCCTGAGGCCGCACTTGACTTGGGATGTACGCCTATACAGTCGTTTTTGAAGGTTGAATTACCTCAAATTATGCCAGGAATTATTTCTGGACTTATTATGGCATTTACACTTTCTCTTGACGACTTTGTTATCAGTTATTTTACAATAGGTAGTGGTTTTGAAACTTTGCCAATTAGAATTTATTCTATGACCAAAAAGCGCGTAACTCCTGATATGTACGCACTTTCCGCTCTTATTTTTCTGACAATTCTTTTACTTCTCATTGTATCAAATGTTTCATCAAGCGATAACAAGGAGAAGAAAGTACTTACTCAAAAGCAAAAGAAAACTGTAAAAATTGTGCTTGCTTCAACTTTTAGTGCAATCGCTCTTCTTACGGCAGGACTTTTCATAAGTACTTCTATGACAGAGGTTGTTACTGTAAATGTTTATAACTGGGGAGAATATATCTCTGACGGAAGCGAAACCGAAGATGGAGAAACAGCGGTAGATGTAAATAAAGAGTTTGAGAGATATTATTCCAAGGTCTTGTCTGAAAAATATGATAAAAAGATAAAAGTCAAAGTCAACTACACCACTTTTGCAAGTAATGAAGACTTATATGCTAAGTTGAAGGGTGGAGCAGGTGGATATGATGTAATTGTGCCATCAGACTATATGATTGAGCGACTTATTGATGAAAAACTCATTCAGCCTATTGGCACGCGTGATGAAATATCAACATTGATACCAAACTATAATAATTTGTATGATCATTTCAAAGCACCATTTTATGATAAGGGCGAAAATGTTTATTCTGTAATGTACACTTATGGCGTAATCGGTATTATCTATAATACGGATTATGTAAGTGAGGAAGACATTGGTTCTTGGGATATTCTTTGGAATGAAAAATATGCAGGGAAGATACTACAATTTAACAATGCAAGAGATGCTTTTGGAACAGCAATGTATAAATTGGGTATAAATGTTAATAAACCGAGTGCACAGGACTGGAATAATGCGCTTGACGAACTTAAAAAACAAAAGGTCGTTGTTCAAAGTTATGTTATGGACGAAGTTTATAACAAAATGGAATCAGGCGAAGCGTGGATTGCCGCTTATTATGCAGGAGATGCGTTATCAATGATTTATAATGCAGAAAAGCATGGTGTAAATCTTGATTTTTACTATCCAACAAATGATGAGGGTAAGCCTGTAACAAACGTTTTTGCAGATGCTATGTGTATTCCAGTTGATGTTTCACAAGAGCAAAAAGAGCATGCGCTTGCATATATTGACTTTATGCTTTCTGTTGATGAAGAATACGGCGCTCCTGCTATTGCAAATGCAGAGTATATTTACTATGCGTCACCAAACAAAGCGGTTGTTGAAAACGATTCTTATATGGAATATCTTGATGGAGATGAAGAAATAATTTATGACCCAACCATAGATGACAACATTATAGATTTGTTCAATGTGTATGCATATAGAAATCTTTCAAAAGAAGATCTTACTACACTCAATAAAAATTGGGAAACATTAAAGGTTGATTCTTCGAATTTCAACATTTCAGTTTATGTAATAAGCATAGTTATTGCGGTTGCTATAATAGCGTTTGTTGTATTTAAAGTGATTCAAAAAAGATATCGCAGAAGACTTTATTGGAATAACCCAGTAGTCGCAAAACAGACGTTCGATTTTACCTCTACTATGAGCAAAATAAATGTTCCACAAGAGTTGAGAATGAAAGACGATGCACCTAAAAAATAAAACAAAAAATCACCGATTTTTCGGTGATTTTTTTATTTGTTGTTTTTTCTTCTTAGTTTTTCTGCTTGATCTATTTTATCTTCGTGAAAACCATCTATTTCACTACGTTGAATAGCACCCAAAATTCTATGATAAAGGCCAGGGTGTGCTTTGTCAAATGGTTCAAGCATTTCTTTCATTTTCGCTCTTTCTGTATGCCCGTCAGCGGGGCAGGGACTTTTGTAAATAGGCAAGTTTTCTTTTTCGGCAAAAGATTTAATTTCCTTTTCATGCGTGTAGATTAGAGGCCTTATCATAGTTAAATCTTTTCTTGAAAGATATGTAATAGGACTGAAACACCCAATTCTGCCTTCAAAAAACAAGTTCAGCATAAAAGTTTCTACAACATCATCATAATGGTGACCAAGCGCTATTTTGTTGCAATTAAATTCTTTTGCTGCATCGTGAAGGGCACCACGTCTCATTCTTGAACACAAAGAACAAGGACTTTTTTCTTTTCTCACATTAAAAATAATTTCGTAAATTTGTGTGGGTATAATATGATATTCGACATCTAATTCTTGACACAGTGTGGCTATTTTTGAAAAGTCGGCTTTTTCAAAGCCCATATCAATGGTAATGGCTACAAGAGAAAAGTCCTTTTCTAAAAAGACTTTCAATTTTGCAAGCGCGCATAATAAAGCAAGAGAATCTTTACCACCGGAAATTCCGACAGCAATTCTATCTCCGTTTTTAATCATATCATATTCTTCAATCGCTTTTCTTGTGTGGCTGAGAATATGTTGTATGCTTTTGAATTCTTTCATAGTAACCTCTTTTGAAAAAATGAATATTATATGGTTAGGAAATTTAACCAATGGGGGGAGATTATGGCGATAAAAATTTATATAGACCAAGGACACAATCCATCAAGTCCAAACACAGGGGCAGAGGGGAATGGTTATGCGGAACAAGACATTACATATGCCGTTGGGCAGAGTTTGGCGACATTATTAAGGAACAATGGGAATTTTGAAGTCCGTTTGTCAAGACCTACACCAGAAACTCAACTCGGCACTTCTAATGCTTCGAGCCTGCGAGCAAGAGTTGACGGGGCAAACTCATGGGGAGCGGACTATTTTATAAGCATACACACAAATGCGTCTCTTTCCTCATCAGCAAGTGGTTCGGAAGCGTTGGTTTATACAAGCCCTTCGGTTGCATCAGAATTAGGCGAAGATATTTTGATAGGCTTAAATGAGGCGACAGGACTTAGAAACAGAGGAATAAAAGACAGACCAGGGCTGTATGTTTTAAGAAGAACAAATATGCCTGCCGTGTTGGTAGAAATTGGGTTTATATCTAATCCAAACGATGCAAATTTAATGGCAAACAATCCTCAACTGTTTGCACGAGGAATTTACAACGGCATTCTTGATTTTTTAAATCTATAAGAAATTTTATCACATATTTGGTGACAAATCAAGAAGAAAATAAAAAGGCTTGATGAAACGAGAAAATCGTTATACACCAAGCCTTTTTTTAAGATTCAAATTGTCTACCGAGAAAAGAAGCCGCGGTTTGTACAAGTTTTGCTTCGGTCAAATTATCGTTTTGGTCCTCACCTGTGTAGATAGAAGCGACACAACCAACTACATCTCCTTCTGAGATTATTGGCATTGCATATTTTATATATGATGCTCCACCATCAACAATACTAACACCTTGATGCCCTTGCTTGTGACTGTATAAAGAACGCCCTTCGATAATGTTTTCAAATTCTTCGGACAGTTTTCTGTCAGCATACTCTCGCTTTGAAACACCTGCACTCGCTATAACGCTATCTCTGTCTGTGACGATTACAGCCATTTGACAAGTTTTGTAAAGACTATCTACATATTGTGACGCAAAAGCCGTTAATTCACCGATTGGAGAGTATTTTTTAAAAATAACCTCGCCATCTTTACCAGTATAGATTTCAAGAGGAGCGCCCTCGTGTATTCTCATCGTTCTTCTAATTTCCTTAGGTATTACGACACGTCCTAAATCGTCTATTCTACGAACAATTCCTGTTGCCTTCATTGGAAAAATCTCCTTTTTGATTTATTGCTTTGTTATTGTTTGTATCTTTTTGATAATTATGCGAGATTTTCAAAAAAACACATATATTTCCTATATTTTTTACTTTTCACTTGAAAAAGTGCTATTTATATGTTAAAATAAATAGGAATATTTGTAAAGAAAGGAGAAGAATATGGCTGGTATTAGTATAGCGATATATGTTTTAATTTCTCTAACAGTAGTAGGTGGAATTTTGTTGGGTCTTCGCAGAGGATTGTATAAATCTCTTATTGACCTTGGTGTTACCATTGTTTCTATTATTATTTCCGTGTTTGTTGCAAAATTGATTTCCAAGTCTCTTGTTGATGAAACGAAGTTAATCGAATACCTTGACCTTTTAATGGAAAACTCTGCTGATATGGTTGAAACTCTTACACCAATCAAAGAAACATTAATTGGTCTTGCAAACGATACAAATGCTTTGGGAATGATAATGGCATTTCCTGTAATTCTTCTCACTCCAATAGTTTTTATCATCGTATATTCACTTGTTTCTTTGATTTTGAAAATACCAAAGGTTATAGTTGCACGTTGTGTTTTTGGTAAAAATGGTGGAGAAACATATCGTGGTGGAAGTCGTCCTTTCGGTGCAGTTGTCGGTGTGGTTGCAAAGATTCTTTCATTTATGGTAACCCTTGTTCCTTTGGTTGGCTATATTATGCTTGTGAACAATACTATGATTAGCATAGGCGAGGCTTCTATAAAAGAAATTTCAAATAATACTTCTAATGTTGAAACTATGTCGTTTGAAAACGATGATGATTTGCAGAATGAAACACCCGAAAGTCAATCTAATGGCGATTCTATAAAATCAATGGGTGAGTCGTGTCTCCAATCGAGAGAGCAATATCTTGAACCACTGGCATCAAACCCAATATTTAAAGCGATTTATGTTTGTGGTGGAGAATGGTTCTTTGATTCTCTTACGAGTACAAAAGTAGAGGGAGAAAAGGTTCAACTTTCTACTGAGATAGATGTTCTTTCTGATGTATATGCTGATGTAGTTACTCTTATAAAAGTTCCAACTACTGAATATGGAGAAGCTCAAACAACGGCAGTTGACAATATTGCAGAAACACTTGGCGAAGCAAAAATTATTCCAAGTGTAATTTCTGGAACTCTTTCGTATTCTTCCAAAGCATGGTTGGAAGGAAAGACTGTTTTTGGTGCATCAAAAGTGGTGGTTGGCGATTATTATGAGCCAACTCTCAATAAACTTCTTGTTATGTATTCGCAAACAACTAATGATACCATAAAAGAAGATTTGCAAACAATGGGTGACATTGTAAATGTTTTAATTGAGCAAGGTGCTTTTGTTGAAATTTCAAACGGCACACCTATAAATATTCCTAAGAATGAGGAATTTATGGGACAGTTGTTTGTTGAATTGTATGAAAATGACAGAACTCGTCCACTTGCGGGTGATTTGATCAACTCGTTCGAAAATTATTTATACAAAATCTATAATGATGTTAATGGAACAAATGTTCCGTATCCTGTTCAACTTGATATAAATTCTCTTACCAAAGAATCTGTTTATGAAGAAGGCAAGAGAATGGCTAATATATTGAATGATTTTTCCGCTTTTTATGAAACTGTTGATATGAATGAAACTGATAACACTAAGTTTCTTATTAAAACAGATGTTCGTTCTCTTGGAAAAGCACTTGATGAAATGGAGCAAAGTGTTCTGTTTGGTGACTCTTATACATTTTTATTGTCCGCTATTTTGAAATCTGAAGGCGCAGCACAGTTCGCGTTTATGACCCCTGAATTTGCCGACGCAATGATTAATCGTAAATCAAGCATGGAAACGGTTCTTGTTTCAAGACAACAAATTGCAATAATCTTATCTGCAACAAAAGGCGAAAGTAGAGAAGATGCCATCAAATATATCATTGCAAATATTGACTCTGATAGTGCAGAAGTAATTAAAGAAACACTCACAAAAGATGTTTTAACGCAATTTGGAATGAATAACGAACAATCCGAGTCTATGTCTAATACTTTGAATTCTGTTGTCGATCAAATAGCCAAGAACGAAGATGAATTGAGCGAAGAACAACTCAATTCTGAAATGATGGCTATTGATATGATTGTAAACACGGTAAAAGGTGCAACAAGTGGTGAAGATGAAAATCTATTCTCCCAAGAAGAAGGGGATTATTCAAAATCTGATTTCACTGCTGATCAGTTTGTAAAAACAGTTGTAGAATCCAACATTGTTACATCAGCGATAATCGATTCTTCTAAGGATGAGGATGGAAATGCTGTTGAAGACCCATATAAAATTTCTTCTGGAATGAGCGAATCTGACAAAGAAAATGTAACAAATGCGATTGAAAATTATTATCAAAATAATCAAACACAAAACGAAGATAACGAGGAACTCAAAGGAAAACTTGATGCTATTGCAAATGTACTTGGAATCCAAGTTAGTCTTGGTTAATAAAAAAGCAGGGTA
>JAZSDJ010000249.1:0-6841 GCA_045531105.1 Eubacteriales bacterium
CCTACCGCTCACAGGCTTGATGAGCAAGGAGCAAGAAAGACAAGGCGCAACGAAAATGGCAGACGAAGGCTATCTTGACGATAGTCGAGGTTGCCATTGAGTAGCAACACAGTATTTCGACGCTTATTGCTCATCAAGGAGTTTTTGTACGGCTGTAAGTATCGCAATCTTCCCACTCTCGTATGTTAGAGCGCCTTGGAAAAAGGCAATATATGGGTCTCTTATTGGTCCGTCGGCACTGATTTCGATTGACGAACCTTGGGTGAAGGCGCCCGCTGCCATTATTACTTCGTCGGCATAGCCTGGCATTGCCCATGGCATTGGTGTTACGAAGGAGTCAACAGGGCTTGCACTTTGTATTCCTTGACAGAATTTTATGAGTCCCTCGGGGTAGCCAAATTTGATTGTTTGAATTATATCGGAGCGCATTTCATCGTATCTTGGGTATGCGTCAAATCCGAGTTTTTCAAGAACATATGCGGCAAAGTGCGCTGTTTTCTTCGCTTGTGCTACAATATGAGGCGCGAGGAAAAAGCCCTTGAACATACTTCTGTTTTGACCAAGGCTTGCGCCAACTTCTGCGCCTGTTCCTACTGTTGTCAAACGATATGATGCGAGTTCAACTGCTCTTTTTGTTCCTGCGATATAACCACCACTTTCGGCAATTCCGCCACCTGGATTTTTAATAAGCGAACCCATTATCATATCTGCGCCAACCATTGTTGGCTCTTTTGTTTCGGTAAATTCGCCATAGCAGTTATCTACAACCACATATGCGTCGCTTCTTGCCTTTACAAATGCACAAATTTCTCCGATTTGCTCAACTGTGAGAGTTGGTCGGTCAAGATAGCCCTTTGAGCGCTGAATGAATACAACCTTCACTCTCTTTCCGCCCTCGCTAAGTTTCTTTGCAATTCCGTCAAAATCGATTTTTTTGTCCTTTGTAAAGTCAACTTGTTGATATTCAACTCCGAAGTCTGCAAGTGAGCCATCCCCGTTTGCGCCATTTATACCGATTACCTCGCAAAGAGTGTCGTATGGCTGATTTGTGACGGAAAGAAGAATATCATTTGGTCTTAAAAGACCAAAAAGTCCTATTGTGAGTGCTTGTGTTCCGTTTACGATGTTGTGACGAACAAAGCAAGCCTCTGCGCCAAACACACGCGCGTATATTTTATCAAGAGTATCTCTACCTACATCGTCGTAGCCATAGCCTGTTGTTCCTGCGAACATTGCCTCGCTAACGCGATATTCACGAAAGGCATCAAGAACTCTTTCGGTGTTATCAAATGAAATGGAGTCTATTTTTGCAAAAATGGGAGCGAGTTCCCTTTCCGCTTGTGCCGAAATTTGTAAAAGTCTATCTGAAAACATATTGCCTCCTTGTGTGCATCTGCACGCCTCGTTTTATATCAAGTCGTTTTTTATAAGGTCTTTTAAAAACTCCATATCGAAGGTGCTTTTTCCTTCCATTTTTTCGGCAAGGTCACAATATTCAAGTGATTTTTCCTTGCTTACAAACGATGGGCTTGGGCAAAAGACATAATAGTGTGCAAGAGACTTGCACGCCTCGACTGAGCCCTTATCGATTGCCTCAATCAAAAACTTCTCTCCTTTTTTTGGCTGTAATTTCCAACCATTTTCACCGCTCAAAAATCCACAGCCTGCGATATAAAGGCTATCTAAATCGCCCTCTTTTGCACGAGTGATTATTTCTTCAATTTTTTCGCTTGGGCATTTAGAACGCTTCTTTATCTTCTCTCTTACTCTATGACACGCGCTTTGAGCAACGCTCCAACCATCGCTTGATGCAATTTCATACCAGTCGCACGCTTCATAAAGATTTATAAATGCATCACGCTCTGCCTCGGTCATATCGCTTATGTGACCTGTTTCGTAAATATAACCAAGTGCGTACTGCGCGCTTGCCTCGCCCGCTGTTGCTTCGTCTAAAAGTTCTTCATATTCCTTTTTAGTGTAAAAAGCCTTCATATAAAATCCCCTTTGAAAACAGGCGGAGAGGTTTTCTCCGCCTTAGTTTTGGTTTAGCAAGCAGAGCCTCGGTTGAACTTAATTTGAGGTAACTCACCCAACCTTCTACATCAAATTTCGTAAATTTATTTGAGTTTCGCTTGTGCTTTGAGTCTTAATTGGGTATTGAGAATTCTCTTTCTGAGACGAAGCGATTTTGGTGTTACTTCAATAAGTTCGTCGTCTGCAATATACTCAATCGCTTGTTCAAGTGACAAAACTCTTGGTGGGGTAAGAATAAGCGCCTCGTCAGCACCCTTTGAACGAACTGCGGTTAAGTGCTTTTTCTTACAAACATTGACAACGATATCTTCCATTTTTGGACATTCGCCAACAATCATTCCCTCATAAACAGGGGTTTGAACACCGATAAACATAGCGCCTCTGTCCTGTGTATTGAAAAGTCCATATGAGGTCGCCTCGCCATTTTCTGATGCGATAAGCGAGCCTGTAAATCTTGTAATAACATCACCCTTAAATGGTTGGTAGCCATCAAAGAGTGTATTGAGAACGCCCTCTCCCTTTGTATCAGTCATAAACTCGCTTCTGTAACCGAGCAAGCATCTTGATGGAATAAGGTATTCAATTCTTGTTCTTGTTCCAACCTTAGACATATCGACAAATTCGCCCTTACGAGCGCCAAGTTTTTGCATTACAGTGCCTTCGCTCTCCTCTGGAACGTCGATTGAAACTCTTTCCATTGGCTCGTGCAAAATTCCGTCGATTTCTTTATAAAGAACCTTTGGAGCGCCACAGCAAAGTTCGTAGCCCTCTCTACGCATATTTTCGATAAGGATTGAAAGGTGCATCTCTCCTCTGCCTGCAACCTTAAATGAATCGGTTGTGTCACCATCGCTTACACGAAGTGATACATCTTTGAGAGTTTCTTTATAAAGGCGGTCTCTGATTTGTCTTGAAGTTACGAACTTACCCTCTTGGCCTGCAAAAGGGCTATCGTTTACAGAGAATGTCATTTCCATAGTTGGCTCAGAAACTTTTACAAATTCAAGTGGTTCTGGGCAATCAAGCGCGCAAACTGTGTCACCGATTGAGATTTCCTCAACGCCACTGAAACACACAATATCTCCAACTGTTGCACTTTGTG
Source organism: Eubacteriales bacterium (assembly GCA_045531105.1). GTDB lineage: Bacteria > Bacillota > Clostridia > Oscillospirales > CAG-272 > RGIG2000. The sequence continues at coordinate 3,137 of JAZSDJ010000249.1, forward strand.
TTTGTGAACGGGAAAGACCATCAAATTGATAGATTGAAACAATCTTTGCGCGTCTTGGCTTTTCGTCAGAGTGGAAGTTACAAACGCTAACCTCTTGCCCAACTTTGAGAGTTCCACGCTCAATTCTACCAATACCGATTTTTCCAACATAGTCGCTATAATCAACGCTTGAAACGAGAAGTTGAAGTGGCTCGTCCTCCTCGCCCTCTGGCTCTGGTATATAGTCAATGATTGTATCAAGCAACGGAATTAAGTTCTCGCCCTCAACATCAGGTGAGAGTGAGGCAGTACCACTTCTTCCCGAGCAGAAAAGCATTGGGGAGTCGAGTTGGTCATCTGTTGCATTAAGGTCGATAAGAAGTTCCAAAACCTCGTCAATTACTTCGTGAACTCTTGCATCAGGACGGTCAATCTTGTTTACAACAACGATTATTCTGTGTCCAATTTCCATCGCTTTTTGAAGAACGAAACGAGTTTGTGGCATAGGTCCTTCCGCTGCGTCAACAAGCAAAATTACACCATTTACCATTTTAAGAATACGCTCAACCTCGCCACCAAAGTCTGCGTGACCTGGGGTGTCGATTACATTTATCTTCTTGCCTGCGTAGTGAATCGCTGTATTCTTTGCAAGAATTGTGATACCTCTTTCTTTTTCGAGGTCGTTTGAGTCCATTACACGGTCAGTTGTCGCTTGATTTTCGTGATAAGCGCCTCCTTGTTTGAGCATTCCATCAACAAGTGTTGTTTTTCCGTGGTCAACATGGGCGATTATCGCAACATTTCTTAAATCTTCTCTAATCATCTTTTTGCCTTTCATTTATCATTTTGGTCTTAACATATAAATAACGCACACATTATAACACATACTTTTATAAAAATAAAGGGTTTTTTAAAAATTTTCAGATTTTTTTCAAATTCCACCTTTTTCCATCAAAAAAAGCACCTAAAAGGTGCTTTAATTTTATATTTTGTTGACATTTACACCAAAAACAGACAAAGAACGAGCAACGCACCGAGAAAAATCACATTCAAAAGTGTGAAAATTCCAAGGTATTTAAGTTTTGAGCCGACGCCTGTTCTCGAATACTCTGCAAAAGTGATAAGTGAGGCGAGTGAGGCGATAAGCGTTCCCGTTCCACCGATATTTACGCCATAAAGCAACGCCTTATAATTGGTAGTGAACTGAGAGAGCAAAATCGCACTTGGCACATTTGAGATAAACTGACACGAAATGGTTGAGAAAATGAGTGTGCTTTTTTCAAGAAGCGAAGAAAGCAAATCCTTAACCACGCCAATGCTTGACATATTCCCTGCGAAGATAAAGAACATAAAGAAAGTACCAAGAAGGAAGTAATCAACACGCAAAAGTGCGTGACGGTCAAGGACCAATATCGCGACAAGTGTGATTAAAATGCCGATTTGCCAAGGAATTACGGAGAACACCATTAAAATAGTGAGTGTGAAAATCACAAGATAGATTATGCTCTTTGTACGCTTGAAAACGAATGGCTCTTTCGCTTGAAGGGTGAGTTTTGTTTTCGGGAAGAAAAAGGCACAAGCGGTGAGCATTGCCACAGCCAAAAGGAATGGTGGGAGCATAATGAGCATAAATTCGCCTGTTGGAATGTTGAATTTTGAATACAGGTAAAGGTTTTGTGGGTTTCCAAAAGGGGTCAACATTCCACCAAGATTTGCAGAGATATTTTGCAAAACGAAAAGCCACGGGGTGTATTTTTCGTTTCCCGTTTCGCTAAGTACATACCAGCCAAGAGGTAAAAATGTAATAAGCGCCATATCGTTTGCAATAAAGAGCGAGCCGATAAAGGTTATGTAGATAAGGGCAAGCACCGACACTCTCAAATTTGGCGTTGCGTGTATGATTTTTCTTGCGATAATGCCAAAAAATTTAATGTTTTTGAGAGCGCAAACGACAGCAAGCGTTGAGAACAAGCAAGCCAACGTTTTGTAGTCGATATAAGCAAAATACGCACTTGATGGTGGCACAATAAACGAAGTTATTATCGCTAAAAGTGTCGCTATTAGGAACACAGCGTGTCCCTTTGCAAAAATTAATACCTTTTTCATAGAATTCTCCAACCGCTCCTTTGTGCATTCCATTGTATCATCGCTATTACAATGCAACTCCATTGCAATTCATGGCGAAGCCAATTCATGACACAAAATGTCAATTCATGCGACCTTGTCGCAATTAATTAAGCATAGCGTTTTATTGCTTCGTGTATTTTATTCCTTGATAAGAGCCTCTTTTATAGAGTTCTTTGTCAATTTCGTTTATTACTATTGTTTTTTTAAGACTCCAAAGGGGTGCAATAAGGGTTTGTCGTTCTCCGTCGCCCGTCACTCTTTCGACAATCATTTCGGGGGGCAAAAGTTCGAGTTGGTCGCAAACTATGTCAACATATTCGTTAAGTGTAAGTGGTGCGTACTCTCCTCTTTCGTAGATTTTGGCAAGGGGAGTGTCCGAAATTATATGCAAAAGATGAATTTTCACAATATCGGGAGCAAGATTTGCGACTTCTTTCGCAGTCTTTATCATTTGCTCTTTGTCCTCTGTTGGCAGTCCGTTTATTATATGGACTGCGATTTTAACCTCTGGGGCGATTTTTCTTATTCTTTCAAATGTGTCCCTAAACTCCTCAAAGGTGTGAGCGCGATTTATAAGTTCTGCCGTTTTATCGTTTGTCGTTTGAAGTCCGAGTTCTATGGTCACGGGAAATTTTTTTGAAAATTCGTTTATAAGTTCGATTTTTTCGTTTTCAAGGCAATCCGCTCTTGTGGCAATATTTACCATAACCACGCCCTCAAACTCTGACACTTCATCAAGGATTTTTGAAAGATTTTCCACGCTTGTGTGAGTATTGGTGTAGGCTTGAAGATATGGAATAAACTTTTTTATCTCCTGCCATTTTGAGCCTATCATTGATTTTCCCTTTTCGTATTGTTCAGAAAGCGACAAGAGGTTTTGGCAATTTCTTGACGCGCTCCCCCCCGAGCAATAAATACAGCCACCAACGCTTTTAGTTCCGTCAATATTCGGGCAAGAAAGACCTGCATCAAGTGTGATTTTCGCACACTTCTCTCCAAATTCGTGACGCAAAAAATAATCGTAAGTATGATAGCGCTTGTTTGTGTCGCTATATTTAAATGGATTTTCACTAATTTGTGACAACGCTATCAACTCCTTCTAATTTATTTCTATTACATTTTATACCATTTTCTCAAAATGTTCAATAGAAAAACAAAAATGAACAGAAATTTCTGTTCATCAGTTCATATTCTAATTAAAGTCGTTCGTTTTTTCTTATTTCTTCTCTCTTATTTCTTATTTGGAAAAGTCGTTCGTTTTTTAATGAAGAATGAAGAACGAAAAATGAAAAATGAAAAATACAAAAGGAAAAGTCTCATACTTCGACTTTTCCTTTTGGAGCTACTAATCGGAATCGAACCGATGACCTCATCCTTACCAAGGATGTGCTCTACCGACTGAGCCATAGCAGCATCACAACGATAATATTATATCATATCACAGAAAATTTGTCAAGCACTTTTTATAAAAATTACACAAAATAAATTTTAAGAAACATATTGCATCCATCTTGTAATTTGCATCATGATATGATAAAATATAAAATGTGTAAATATGTAAAAGTGAGGAAATACAATGGAACCACATGATTATTCAGT
>JAZSDJ010000228.1:0-10164 GCA_045531105.1 Eubacteriales bacterium
CTGCTGCCTCCCGTAGGAGTCTGGACCGTTTCTCAGTTCCAATGTGGCCGTTCAACCTCTCAGTTCGGCTACTGATCGTCGACTTGGTAGGCCGTTACCCCACCAACTATCTAATCAGACGCGAGTCCATCTATGTGCGATCGCTCTTTGATACAGTCACCATGCGATATCTGTATGTTATGTGGTATTAGCACAAGTTTCCCTGTGTTATTCCTCTCACATAGGCAGGTTACTCACGCGTTACTCACCCGTCCGCCACTAAATTATCTTAATTCCATCCGAAAACTTCATTAATTTAATTCCGTTCGACTTGAATGTGTTATGCACGCCGCCAGCGTTCATCCTGAGCCAGGATCAAACTCTCTAAAAATGTTTATTTAAAAGCATCTCTGCTCCTAATTCATTCTTAAAGCCTTTGTTAGCTCTTTTTCTTAATTACTTGTTTTGAGTTTTTTCTCTAAAAGAATTTTTAAGAGTTCCGTCTTTGTACTTAGTTATCTTAACTAATTCCTTCTTGTTCAATTTTCAAGGATCTTTTTTCGCTGTCTTTCTTTTCGTCAGCCTTGCTATTCTACCACACTTTTTTCGCATTGTCAACACTTTTTTTAAAGTTTTTTTGAATTTTTTAAAAAATATTAAAAAAGCCCGATTTTAAAGGGTTTTTGAGACTTTTTTGTGTCGAAAATGAATAGTTTTTTACCTTTTTATTGATAATACATATATAAATTAATTAATAACAATTACTACGGGGGATTTATGGAAAACGAAAATAAAGAAGTCAACATTTGCGACAAAGAAATCAGTAACATTGAGAAATTTGGAATAAGCGAAGATGACGGAATACATTGTATAAGCATTATAGGTCAAATTGAAGGACATTATATTTTGCCACAAGACCAAAAAACAACAAAATATGAACATCTTATTCCCCTTCTTGCATCTTGCGAGCAAGACGACACTGTAAAAGGGGTTCTTATAATTTTAAATACAATGGGTGGAGATGTCGAGGCGGGTCTTGCGATTTCCGAACTTATTGCGAGTATGAAAAAGCCCACCGTTTCGCTCGTGCTTGGCGGTGGTCATTCTATTGGTGTACCCTTGGCTGTGAGTTCAAAACATTCCTTTATCGTGCCAAGCGCAACTATGACAATTCATCCTGTCAGAGTTACGGGAATGGTGCTTGGAACTCCTCAAACTTATTTTTACTTTGAAAAAATGCAAGAGCGCATTACAAACTTCGTGTGCGCGCATTCTAATATAAAGGAAGAAAACTTTCAATCCTATATGATGAGAACCGACCAAATTGCGACCGACACAGGCTCTATTATTGATGGGCGCGAAGCGGTTGAGTGCGGACTGATTGACGAACTTGGCGGACTTTCCGATGCGCTTGAATATCTTAAAAATTTAATTGGCGAGAAAAAATAAAAACGAGCGAATTTTCGCTCGTTTTTTATTTAGTTAGTTTTGTGCTTGTGATTTAACATACTCGTCGTGAGCCTTAACCTGAGAAATTGTTACAGCACCAAGAATTGCATCTCTTTCGATTGAGTCTGCGTATGGTGTGTAAGCAGGGTCGGTTTCGTTTTCATTCTTAGTATATACTTTTTGAATGTATGTTACTTCACTTGTCTTGTTGCCTTCTGCATCAACCTCATAAACATATGCAGTCATAAGAAGTTTAAGAGCCAAATGCTTTTCGCTATTGGTAAAACCTTTTACTGTGCAAGTAAGAGATGAATAGTTGTCAGATTTGAGAGAAACTTGAATTCCTTTGTTTTCAAGAACATTGAGAGTTCCGTCGCCTTTAAGGAATGTATCAGCGTCTATCTTTTCTGCGTTAGCAACGATAATACCAAAACTGAGTTTGCTTACATGTTCTTGATAAAGACCAAACTCGTATGTGTTAATTGTGTACTTAACAGAAACACCTGCTGTTTCGCCTGCAACATTATATGAATAACCATCAGCTACAAACATAGGTCTGAGGTCTTCTTTGCTATTTCCTGCTGTACAGCCATCATTTGTACAAATTGTGTTATGAACTCCAGCCATAAGGAAGCCGTTTTCATATACTACTGTGTGAGCTAGGTCGTGAGAAAGAATCACTATATTTTGACCACATTTTCTTGTGCAAGTTACATTTTCGGCGGTTGTACAGTCATTATCTGTATCACCATGAACTCCCCCGTAGAAAGCATCACAGAGGTTGTAATCATAGATAAAGTATGTGCCTGCTTTATCATCCAAGGCTTGATAATCCGTCCAAGAAATAAGAGTTGATGAAACGAATACTCCGTTTCCTCCTGTGGTATTAGCACTGCTCCTTACAGTTTCAGCCTGTTCTTTTGTGCCTGTATAGTAAATGGTTTTTATATTATTAGAGTTCTTAAAGGTGTTTACAGGAATTGTTGTAACTCCCGCCGAGAAATATATTGTTTCAAGAGAGGTCCAGCCGTTGAAAACATCATAATTTTCAAGTTTTGTAAGATTTGCTCCCACCCAAAGAGTTTTAACTTTTGTTGCGCCAGTTAATGCGCCTTGTCCCAATGTTGTCAATGAGTTTGGAAGAACAAGTTCTTCGCCGAACACCTCATAGCATTTGTAAAATGCGTTTCTCCCAATGGTTGTCACGCCCTCTGGTATTTTGTTGTCTTTAAAAACAGGTTGAAGTTTGTAGCAATTTTCAAAGGTTCTCAAAGGAATTGTAGTTGTCAAAACCCCTCTTTCAAAAAGCTCTGCAAAGCCTTCAACAGTCACAAGCTCTGGACAAGTGTTCATCATTGAGTCACCATTGAATTTCTCCAAGCTACGCGGAATGTTGATATATGTTACCTTTGGCATACATTGCAATGCGTACGAGGATAATTCTTTAAGCGTTTCTGGCAAATAAAGTGCAGTTGTCGGCACGCTATTGAGCGCATTTGAGCCAATACCAGCAAGTTTGGAATTTCTCAAATCCATTGGCTGACCATCAAGTAGTTTTTTACAGCCGTTAAAAGCGTTTCCTGCAATATTAACCAATTCTGTGAGTTCGTTGATATTTATGTATTTTAGCTTTGAGCAGCTCTTAAAAGCATTTCCTTGGAATGCAACAAAATCAGTACGCATATAAGCGTATTCAAGATTGCTTGCTCCATCAAGTGCATTCTCAAAGCAGTTAACAGGATATCCTATGCTGTTACTAGCGTCCACTTGTGAGGTTACAAGAACATCATCATCCTTTAAGTTCAAAACAACCAGCTTTGTTTTATCGTATGAAGTTCCGTTCACAGTTATAGTGATAGTTCCCGTTTGATACGCGCGTTTCCCGTGTACATATTGAGACCATTGTGTTCCCTTGTAATCAACCTCTGGCGCTTGTGCCTTGATATAGTCGTACTTTTCGTATCCATCATCTGCGTTTGCATCAGACAAATACCAAATAAGCGCGTCGCCATCTGTATCGTAGAGTGCGCAAACTGTTCCGTCGTCAAGGGTTACTGTTCCCTTGGTTGCGTCAGGTGTCGCTGCGCTTGATGAGATTACAAGCAAGCACACGAATGCCATTACTAATACTGTCAAAAGTAAAAGTTTCTTTTTCATAAATTTTTCCTCTCTTAATTTTAAAGATAATTTTACAATTATAGTATAGCATACAAGGTATGCGTGTGTCAAGAAAATTTTGCGCGCAAAAGGAGATGTTGCCATTTCAAAGAAAAAAGCAACCAAAGGTTGCTTTAATTTTTATTTTCTTGCCAGTTGGGTTATGATTTCGGAAAGGGCTTTTGTCAGTTCGTCTGCCTCGGTTTTTGTGTTGTGTGGACAAAGGCTTATGCGAATTGAACTATCTGCCTCGTCTTCGTTAATACCAAATGCGACAAGAGAGCGTGATGCTTTATGAGCCGAATTTGACGAGCATGCAGAACCCGATGAAACGAAAATTCCTTTTGCGCTCAATGCGTGCAACGCAGTTTCGCTTTTGATTTTTGGCAAGGTGATATTCAAAATGTGCGGAGCGCATCTTGTTGGTAGATTGGCTCTTATCTGACTTGGAAGTGTTGAAATTATGTATTCTCTCAACTCACTCATATGGTTGATTTCAGCCACAAGATCCTTTGTATGCTCTCTTACAGCCTCGCCAAAAGCGCAAATTCCATAAACATTTTCAGTTCCCGAGCGAAGTCCAAATTCCTGTCCACCACCAAACACGACGGGGGCGATTTTTTTGGCTTTTAAAAGTTCGGGACTGATATAAAGTGCGCCAACGCCCTTTGGTCCATTTACCTTGTGTGCGCTTACCGAGATAAGGTCTGCACCGATTGACTTTTTGGTGAATTTCACTTTCAAGTACGATTGAACACAGTCCGCGTGAGTTATACAATCTGGGCTTTGTTCTTTTACGATTTCAAACGCGCTCTTTATATCATAAAGCGCGCCTGTTTCGTTGTTTACATGCATAAAACTGCAAAGGATTACACCTTTCGAGTTCGCCTTTACAAAATCAAGGTCAATCTCACCGTTTTTGGTAGGAACTCTAATTATCATAAAGCCTTTTGTTTCAAGGTATTTTGCACATTCCTCAACTGATGAATGTTCTCCCTCAGTAATGAGGATTTTTTCGCCACCTTTGCGCGTTTTGGCGAGGGCCGTGCCTATAATTGCCAAATTATTCGCCTCAGTTCCGCCTGCGGTGAACACAAGTTCGCCTCTTTGTGGGCGCAAAATTCCAAACGAGGACAAAATTATGTTTCTCGCCTCGCTTATCAATTTTTCCGCATCAAGTCCAACGGAATGAAGTGACGAGGGATTTCCATAATTTTGCTCAATGGCTTTTATCATTTTTTCTTTTGCGCGCTCTGACATTTTGGTTGTCGCGCTATTATCAAAATAAATCTCTCTCATTTGTTAAATTTAAAATTCGCTATAATATCGTCTTTTACTACTGTTAAGTTGTTGTCAAAAAGTTGCCCTTCAAAAGAAGTGTACAAGATTACATACACTAACCCGTCGTGCGAGGTCGCTGTGGCATAGTGTTTATATGCAACATCTTCTGCGCCTTCAATGGTTGTTTGGACTGTTTTATAGGTGTAACTCTTTGAGGCTTGTCCGTCTACAATTCCAGCCACACCCTCTTCCAAAACTTCAAATCCGTTTATGGTTGAAAGTGCGGTTTTGTATGCTTCCCACCACTCGTCAATCGTTGTGTAACCATAATCTCCAACGCTTACTGTTGAGGTGTCAATACTTGACACATGCGCTCTTGTTGAAGTGTCGCTATTATCAATTACCCAACTTTCAGGAACATAGAGTGAGTATTGAACAAGTTCTTTATTTGATGCAAGTTTCATTCCTTTTGGCGCACCGTCGTTATCTTTACAGCCTACAAAGCACAAAAGCGAAAGACAAACGAGCAATATTGATACTATCTTTTTCATTTTATCTCCTTAATTAAATTTAAAAGTTTCAAGAATGAGGTCATAAAAAACATGCAAGTTTTCATAAAAAAGTTCTTCTGTTGATGTGTATGTGAAAACGTGAACGCTTCCCTGATTTATGCAAGCGACCACTTCGTATTTATATGTACCACCACTAAAAGTAACCGTATATGTGTATGATTTTGCGCTCATTCCGTCAATACTTGTCTCAACCCCTTCTCCTATAACTGTGAAATTAGGCATTGTCTTTGAGTTTTCGCTCTTGTGCAAATCCCACCACGCATCAATCGAGGTATATTCGCTTGTCAAGTTCCATTGTGCGACGCTAACGCTCGTCCTGTTTTCCTCTGACACATATGCAACTGTTGAGGCACTTTGGTCCTTAATAATCCAAGTTTCGGGAACATACATAAGATATGAAACAATTTTCGGGTCTGATGCAAGTTTCATTTTTACGATTTGTGCTTGCCCTCCGTCAGGTGTATAACTTGCCTCAATAGTTTCTGGTGGTTTTGAACATGAGGCGAGGGAAAACACAATAAAAAGTGCAAAAAGCACGGAGATTATTTTTTTCATTTTAAATCCTTTCCGCTATAACTGTTGCAAGTTTTACTGCGTTTTTGACATCGTTTATATCTATCATTTCGTTGTTGGTATGAATAAATCCACAAGGGATTGAAATCGCTCCCGCTTTGCAACCTTTTTTAGTGATTTGCATTGACGAGGTGTCCGTTCCACCCTTCGAGAGCATTTCGTCTTGATATTTTATATTATTTTCGTTTGCAAGTTCTCTCATTTTCAAGACAAGTTCGTGAGAACAAATAACGCTTGCGTCTTTGATTTTAATTGTAGGACCTTTACCGATTGAAACATTTAGTTTGTCCGTTCCTCCCTTGTCGTCTGTCCTTGTTACATCAAGGGCGATTGCGATTTCAGGCTCGACGGTGTATGTCGCAGGTCTTGCACCACGGCAACCAACCTCTTCTTGAACTGTGAACACAAAATAAAGGTCGTTTTGTGTGTTTTTTACATTTTTAAGCGTTTCAATAAGGATTGCACAGCCTACCCTGTCGTCGAAAGGACGGCCTATATAGCGACTGCCAAGTAAATGAGTTACACTTGGTGTGTGAACGAAAAAGTCGCCCACTTTCACATACTTTTCGGCTTGTTTACGACTTGTTGCGCCTATATCTATGAACAAATCAGAACACTCAGGAAGTGAGGTGGTTTTCGAGCCTACAACTCCACGAGTTCCATTTTCGCTAACCACTTGGGCATATGAACACGAAAGATAGTTAAGACCTCCTATCGGACTTACTTTTATCATTCCTTTTTCGGTGATATGTGTCGCAAAATAGCCGATTTCGTCCATATGCGCGCCAAACATTACGCGCTTGCCATTTCCCTTTTTGTGTGCGATTAAGTTGCCGACATTGTCAACTTTGACCTCATCACAATATGGCTCAACTTCGGATTTTATAACCTCGCGAATTTTATCTTCTCTGCCAGATACTCCCGATGTGAGCATGAGTTTTTTTAGTAAATTTATCATTTTCAATCCTCTTTTTCGGTAATGAATGAATATATTGCTTTGCAAATGCTCTCGAAATCTTCGTAATTTATTACATTTGCGCTTGAATGAATATATCTTGATGGTGCTGATATCAATGCAACCTTTGCGCCATATGCACCTCTTTGAATGTTACTTGTATCATTTCCACCCGATACGGCTCTGTTTATTTGATATTTGATTTTGTTTTTCTCGCACACTGATATGATTTTATTAGTGAGTTCTCTGTCCATAATCGCGCCAAGGTCAGCATAAGAAATAAGCGCTCCTTCGCCAAGTTTTCCAACACATTCATCTTCGCTGACAGATGGTAGGTCACAGACTGCCTTACTCTCAATTACAATGGCAAAATCGGGTTTTACTATTTCGGTTATGCACCACGCTCCGCTAACTCCGACTTCCTCGCGACAAGTGAAAGCGAAATAAAGGTCGTAATCGCTTTTTTTACCAGACTTAGCGAGTTCTTTTATTGCATAAAGCATAGCCGTGCAACCATGACGGTCGTCGATGGCTTTGGCTTTTATTTGATTTTTTCCAAAACTTTCAAAAGCCGAATCGAAAACAAAATAGTCGCCAACGCTTACTAATTTTTCGGCGTCTTTTTTATCTTTTGCGCCAATATTAATACGCATATTGCTAATTTCAGGACGAACCTTTCTCTCCTTTGCATCAAGCAAATGAATTGGCTTTGTAGAGATAACTCCACGAACTCCGTTTTCAGAAACGACTGTTTTTGAGGACAGGACAAGAGGATTTATTCCACCCACGCAACCAAATTTTAGAGTTCCACTTTCGGTGATTTCAGTAACCATAAAGCCAACCTCGTCTATATGCGCGCAAATCATAAGTTTTTTCTTGCCTTCGTTCTTTATGTGCAGGCAAATTCCTCCCAAATTGTCACTCAAAATCTCGGTGTTTTCAAGGGAAGTTTTTGATATTTCTTCCTCTATGATATTGCGAACTTGTCCCTCAAAACCGCTTGGAGCAAACGCTTGACAAAGTTTTTCAAGTAATTTTTTCATAAATTCCCCCACGAAGTATATACGATTTTGAGAAGTATGTTCGAGAGTGATTTTATATCACGAAGGCTTACAATTTCACAAGGGGTATGCATTCCGTCAAGAGGTATTGACATAAGAATGGTTTTTACGCCTTTGTTGCTGATTGATATAAGGTCGTTGTTTGTCCCTGTGCGTGTTGGCTCGCAAATCTTTTGATATTTTTCTTCTGACACATCAAGCATTTTCATTAGATTTCTCGTAAGACGAATATTCACAAGCGAAGAAATATCAATCCCCGCGCCTTCTCCAATTTCTATGCTTTCGCTACTCTCAATTCCTTCGCCCGAGGCAAAGTTGACATCTGTTATTATTGCAATATCGGGTTCGATATCATAAGACACAAATCTCGCTCCATTTTTACCCGTTTCCTCTTGCGCCGAAATTGTAACATAGATATCGTATTCGAGTTTTTCTTTTTCGGCTCTGCTAACCATATCAAAAATCGCGCAAACACAAGATTTATCATCAAGGCTTTTTGCCAAAACTCTGTCGTTTGCAAGTTCGGTAAAGGACGGCTTAAAGTCAACTACACTTCCCATCGGTACGAGTTTTTGAAGTGTTTCCTTGTCAAGCCCTGTGTCGATATAAATATTTTCAATCTTAGGTGCATCTTTTGTTTTTCCACCACTCAAATGAGGGGGAATCGACGACAAAACACCATAAATTTCTTTCTCGCCATAAACTATAACCTCGGTTGCGCCAAGGACTCTTGTATCAAGTCCACCTATCGGAACGATTGACAAAAATCCGTCCTCGTGAATTTGGCTCACCATCATTCCAACCTCGTCAAAGTGCGCATCTATCATAAGTTTAGGCGCGTTCTCTTTGGTTGATTTTTTGACGAAAACGAAGTTGCCGAACGCATCTTCATATGAAGTTTCGAACAAATTTTCGGCTATTTTAAAAAGTGCTTCCTTGCTCTTTCTTTCGCGTCCCGAAACGCTTGGCAAAAAGCACAATTCTTTGAGCATTTTTTTGATTTGTTTCATTTTAATCCTCTTACGCTTTGTCTGAAATTGTTTTCTCTATCTATATAATTTTCGAACATATCAAAACTTGCCGATGCAGGAGAGAGCAAGACTGTGTCTCCCTCGGTTGCAATTTCGTTTGCAATCCTGACTGCCTCTTTTAGCGTATTGGCAAATTTTATCTTTGTAACATTCTTTATTTCTTTTTCAATTTTTTCCGAATTTGCACCACACAAAACCGCGCATTTAAGTCCTTTGGTCGCTTCGCGAAGTGGCGCATATGATACGCCTTTGTCATAACCACCTAAAATAAGCACGCATTTTGAATTATCAAACGCGCCAAGAGTCGCTATTGTTCTTGAAGGTGTTGAGTCGATTGAAGAACAAACAAAACTCACTCCGTTTATCTTATCAATCGTTTCCATTCTTCCACGAACTCCCGAGAAATTATGCAAAGTATATTCGATGGCTTCGGGACAAACACGCCCCCACAAAGTTGCTGTCGCGCAAAGTGCGTTTTGCAAATTAAATCTGCCTTTTATCAAAATATTTTCGGTCTTTATAATTTTATGTCCGTTACACACAATATAATCCCCACTCACGCAAGCAAGCACATCTGTTGACGCGCGTGAAAGATTTTCAAACGAAAACATCGCGCCATGTGTCGATTTTTGCATTTTTCTCGTGTATGGATTATCATAATTGAGCACTGAAAACGAGGCGTTTTTTAGTATATTTTCTTTTGCACTGACATATTCGTTCATGTCAATGTGCCAATCAAGGTGGTTTTCTGTTATATTGGTCAAAACAGCGATATCAAGTTTTGGTTGCATATCAAAGAGTTGAAACGACGAGAGTTCGCACACTGTGTGAGTATTTTCTGTGCTATTTTCAGCAAATTTTATAACTGGCGTTCCTATGTTGCCACACAAGTTCGCCTCTTTTTTGTCCGCTTTCAAAATTTCGCAAATAAGCGTTGAGGTAGTCGTTTTTCCGTCGGACCCTGTAATGCCAATTTTAAAACCTTTTGTAATCCCAAGCGCATAATCGACCTCGCTTGTCAAAATGCCTTTTGTCTTAATTCTATCAGGCCGAATAACAGGAGAACGAAAGACAAAGTCCTCACGCGTGTCAAGGTAGTTTTCAGT
>JAZSDJ010000143.1:0-4503 GCA_045531105.1 Eubacteriales bacterium
GGACACAAAAATGTCCCTTTTTGGCGGACACGGTGAGATTCGAACTCACGTGCCAGTTATGGCAAACTGATTTCGAGTCAGCCCCGTTATGACCACTTCGATACGTCTCCGTATTTAATTGTGATTTATTACGATTGAATACGGAGGTCAAAGAGAAGAGGCTCGGAAAACAAAGTTTTACGAATCCACTGCGCATGCAAGGTCAAAATCGTCTGTGAGTTTGCTCACAGGAGAAAGACCGAAGCACAAACCAAAGGTTTGCTACGTCTCCGTATTTAATTGTATTTGCTTGTTAAGTATATCACAAAAAAGATGGCTTTGCAAGAGGTTTTTAAAAATAAAACGACCATTCGCTCGAATGGCCGTTTTGTTTTATTTGCTTGAAGATTCTTGTTTGCCGAGACTGCCATAGAAGAAGTTATAATCAAGGTCGTTTGGATAAACACTTGACAATGGAATTTCATCAATCGCTTCACTTTCTTCAAGTTCAAAGTTACATTCATTAAGAATATAATCTTGAACCGCTTTGCCAAAAAGTTCGCTCTTGGCATCTGAAATAAAACTTGTGAAGAAACTCTTATAAACATCTTTTCTATATGCTTGGTCTTCAAGAGACATTCTCTTGACAAAAACATAACCATATTCAAGATAGTTATCAGTGTCAGGTTTGATTTGCTCGTTTCCAATTTCAAAAATCGTATCTTGTGAAACGGGGCGTCTTGCAACGATTTTTCCAACATCGCCTTCAATGAGAAGAGATGCAGCGGTTATTGCGTTCTTTCCAGACAAAGAAGTTGGGTATTTTGAATAACAACCTTGCGGATACGCAGTATCGTCAGAATATAATTTGTAAAGTTCCTCATAAGACAAAGTAGGGTCAATTACTTTGTAAACATAATCGGGATTTTCGTTTATAAACAAATTTGTAAGGTCGCTTGCAATATCAAGGCGTTTTTGCCTTTCTTCTTTTGAGAGCGCTTCTGTTGTTGTAACCTTTTCTCCATTAACTTCTTTTTCAACAAGCCTATAAGTTGTGTTGATAACTATTGTTTGGAAAAACATATAGTTGTTTTTGTAAAACTCGTCAAGACTTTCGGTAGAAATGTTTTCTCCGTTTTCTCCATAAAGATGATTAACAAGCATTGTTTGTTTCATTTTCATCGTGTAAACTTTTCGGAGTGCTTTTGAATCAAAACCATATTTTTTTGCCAACAAGTCAAATTCTTGCTCGCTTCCGTTACCATAATAGGTGGCAATGGTTTTAATATTGGATTCAATTAAATCAAGAGTTTCATCGTCAAGTTTTAATTTGTATTTGTCAAACATCATTTGAGAGTAGAGAAGAGACAAAACGCTTGCGGTGAAAGATGAAGTATAATTTTGGTCAAGAGTATCTCCGATAGTTGCACCTGTTGATTGATTGAGGACATTATCATAAGAGTAGCCGAAAAGTCCAGCCGAGTCTAAAATTTGTCTGTTGTATGTTCCTGCAAGATATCTGTAATCATTTTCAGTAATGTCATAAGGACCAAGTTCATAAATAGGCTTGGATTTACACGAAACTAAAAATGTAAGGCAAATCAAAAAGCAAAGCATCACACAAAGTGCGCGAATTAAAGTCTTTTTCATTTAAACATCCTTTCTTGGTTTTATATATTGTAACACGAAAAGATAAAAAAATCTACTGTATTTCTTTATATTTTTCAATATAAATTTTAAGCATGTCAATACAAGAAGCAAAATCCGTGTCATTGACATCGGTGGAAACCATAATATAAGGTGTTGTCTTTATACCACAAATCTTTATTTTGTCCTTGTTTACAAGGGACATTTGATAAAGTAAAATCTTGTCGATTTTTTCGGGGTAAAAACGCACTTGGTCACGCATTTGCTCAACTCGTTTAATTCTCGCTTTCTGAGCATAAGCCTTTAAAAGAGCAACGGAAACAAGAACTTTTGCACATTTTGGCAAAGCGCCAAAACGGTCAACCAGTTCAGCAATTACATCATTATAGTCTTGCTCAGTTTCAATATGAGCAATTTTTTTGTACATGTCCATTCGTTGAGCCGAAAATCTTATATAACTCTCGGGCAAAAATGCGTCTTTCGAGAGGGTGATGGTTGTTTCGAATTTTTCAGGGATTACCTCACCGCGTTCTTCCAAAACCGCTTCGTTTAGAATACGAACATAAAGGTCGTAACCTATCGCTTCCATATGTCCGTGCTGGGCAGAGCCGAGAATGTTGCCAGCACCTCTGATTTCGAGGTCACGCATAGCAATCTTAAATCCTGCACCAAACTCTGCAAAATCGCGAATGGCATTTAAGCGTTTTTCGGCAATTTCGCTGATTTGCTTACCTTGACGATAAGTAAAGTAAGCATAAGCACGTCTGTGGCTACGACCAACGCGACCACGAATTTGGTGTAGTTGAGCAAGCCCCATTTTATCTGCATTTTCAATGATAAGAGTGTTTGCATTTGGAATGTCAATTCCTGTTTCGATAATGGTTGTACTAACCAAAACATCTATTTCGCCAATAGTGAGAGCGTGCCAAATTTCCTCAATTTCATCTCTGTCCATTTGTCCGTGAGCAACATGGATTCTTGCATCAGGGAATGATTTTAAAAGCCTTGCTTGCACATCATATATTTTCTCAATGTTATTGTAAAGATAAAAGACCTGACCACCTCTGTGAAGTTCGCGTCTTATAGCATCATTTATAACATTTTCGTCATATTCAAACACATACGACATAACCCCAAGGCGTCCACCTGGTGCGTCGTCAAGAACAGACATATCGCGAATACCACCCATAGCCATACTCAAAGTACGAGGAATAGGAGTTGCACTCAAAGAGAGTACATCTACATCTGGTACGGCTTGCTTTATTTTTTCTTTTTGACCAACACCAAAGCGTTGCTCCTCGTCTATTATAAGAAGCCCAAGGTCCTTGAACTCAACTCTTCCACTCAATAGTTTGTGAGTTCCAATTATAATATCAAGGTCACCACGTTTGAGTTTGCGTAAGGTTTCGGTTTGTTGCTTGGCGGTTCTGAAACGCGAAATCATATCAACACTGACCCCTGTGCCTGCAAAACGGGCAAGAGCGGTCTGATAATGTTGCATAGCAAGAATAGTGGTCGGAACTAAGAGCGCCACTTGTTTGTTGTTCGCAACCGCTTTCATAGCGGCACGAAAAGCGACTTCCGTTTTTCCGTAACCAACATCACCGCAAAGTATTCTGTCCATAGGATATGGTCTTTCCATATCTTTTTTAATATCTGCAATCGCTTCGAGTTGACTTTCCGTTTCTTCAAATTCAAAGGAAGTGTCAAATTCGTGTTCCATAATCCCGTCAGGAGCGAACGAAAAACCATTTATACGAGTTCTGCGCGCATAAAGGTCAATGAGTTCTTTCGCCATCTCCTTTGCACTCGCTTTTGCACGAGAAGTGGCTCTTTTCCATTCAGCACCACCCATTTTAGAGAGTTTTACATCTCCGTCAGCCGAACCAGCGCCTATATATTTTGACACCATATCAAGTTGGTCAACAGGCAAGTAAAGTTTGTCAGTTCCCGCATATTGAATAGCGATATAGTCGCGGTAAGCGCCACACACCAAAAGATTTTCAATTCCAAGATATTTACCTATACCATAATGCGCGTGAACTACCGCATCACCCACATTTAAGTCTGCATAAGATAAAATTTTCTCGCCTGAATTTTTGGCAAACTTTGCGCGTTTCTTGGCTTTTTGAGCGGAGCGCTCACTTCGTGACGAGAGAACCATTATCACAATTTTGGACCCGAAAATTTCATAACCGTCGGGGAATGTGTCGCTTAAAACACAAACGGTGCCTTCTTTCATAAGGTCGTTTTCGCTTTTAGAGGCAAAAGCCACAACACCCTCACCACAAAGAACATTTACACATTCCTTGACTTCTGTCTCGGTTCTGCACACGAGAGCGCAAGAATACTTGTTTTCCGTGTAGTATTTTAATTGTTCAACAACTGTATTTATCGACACATCTGAGTGCGAAAGACTTCTTGATTTGAAATCATAAATTCCGCCCACTTCGCCATTATAACTTATAGCAAATTTGTCAATGTGAACGATGTGATTTTCTTTCAAAAAAGCGTTGAGGAGTTGCTCTTCTGCCATATATTCTGCATGTTCGGCATTTACAAGACCTGATGAAATGAGCGACTCGCAAATGTTGTCGTTAAGGTCAAGAGAACTTTTGACGCGCTCTTTAACGCCAGCGAAATCGCAAACGATAGAGAAAGTATCATCAAAATAGTCGAGAAGTGTTTGTTTTTCGGGGTATATAAGTGAAATAAATCGGTCGAAAAACGCATGCGAAGTCTGCGAATCAATGGAAAAAACTTCCTTTTTGAGTTCTTTTTGTGTTTGCTCGTTTGGGCCTTTTTCAAGTAATGACGATATCTGTGTGCGAATTTCAGCAATTTGTTCTTTGCTTGCGATAATTTCCTTTGATGGTG
>JAZSDJ010000048.1:0-11999 GCA_045531105.1 Eubacteriales bacterium
CAAGAGTCATAGATGTCTTTTGTGTCTAAATAATTAAGAGTTAATGATGCAGTAAAAGCATCGCCCGCCGCTGTTGTGTCAACTACCTTTATAGGGAAAGTAGGAATAGTAACGCCCTTTTCACCATCGTAAATATAAGCACCTCTGCCACCTAATTTTATAACGAAATATTTTGCTTTGACGAGTTTTGAAAGCGCCTTTGCAACTTCAAGGCATTTTTTCTCATCACTTGGCAGAATTCCACAAAGAGCGAAAGCCTCGCTCTCATTTGGAGAGAAAACTTCAAGTTCTGGGAACTTTTCAAAAGGGAAGGAAGTCGTGACAGCACCAGCGTCAACAAAAATAGGAATACCTGCCTCGCTCGCTTTTTGAGATGCATATAAAATAGCATCATAATTTATCTCGAATTGCAAATAAAGCGCGTCTGGCTTTTCTGCAATCGCACCATCTATTTGAGATGCATCAATTTTTTGATTAGCGCCTGCAAAAACTATAATTCTGTTTTGTCCTGAACTTTCAACAAAAATTGTAGCAAGCCCTGTCGGGGCATCTTGCGCGCGTTTGAGAAATTTTGTGTTAATTCCCTCGCGATTATACAAATTCACAAGTTCGTCGCCGTTTTGGTCCGTGCCAACTTTTGTCACAAAAGTACAATCAGCACCAAGACGAGCAAAAGCAAGAGCGGAGTTCGCACCCTTTCCACCTGGAACATATGAGTATTTTCCATTTTCGATAACAGTTTGACCTGCCTCTGGCACGGTGTTTACATTTAGCACCATGTCCATATTCGCAGAACTTACAACTAAAACTTTTTTCATAAAGACCTCTTTTAAAAATAGTTCTAACTATATTTTAAACTAAAATAGTTTCAAGTTCAAGTATAACTTGACTTTTTTTAAAATAAATGATACTATCTTAATAAGAATTGTGAGGTGTGTGAAGATGGAAATTGAAAAAATTGCGACGATAAGAACTGACTTCAAAACGAAGTTCGGAATTCCAAGACAAAGTGGAATTGTCAAAAAATTAAAAGGTGAGATTATCTTTGAGCCAAAATATAATTCTGCCGATGCCATTCGTGAAATCGAAAACTTTTCACACCTTTGGGTTATATGGGGATTTTCAGAAAATGATGGGGCGAAGTATAACGCAACCGTGCGCCCACCACGACTCGGTGGGAACACAAGAGTGGGAGTTTTTGCTTCTCGTTCACCATTTCGCCCAAATGGACTTGGCTTGTCGCTTGTGCGCCTTGATGGAGTAGAAAAAACAGAGAATAACGCACACATTCTCAAAGTTTCTGGGGTTGATATGGTCGATAAAACACCAATATACGACATAAAACCATATTTGCCACACCTTGATTATGCACCCAACGCAAAGGGTGGTTTTGCAACCGATGTTTGCAATTATGAACTTGAAGTTGTTTGCGAAGAAGAACTTCTTTTAAAACTTGACGATGAAAGAAGAGAAGTACTTATAGAAATTCTTGCACAAGACCCACGCCCATCATACATAGAAGATGGCGAAAGAGTTTTCGGTTTTTCTTTTGCCAACTTTGAGATAAAGTTCCGAGTAGATTGCAAGAAACTTTATGTAATCTCAATCGAAAAAGAGTAAAAAACAGACACATATCAAAGAAAAGGGGCTGTCGCATTAAGCGACACCCCTTTTGTTATTTTATTAATTTAAGTGCCTCGTCTCTTGTAAAGGCGTATTTTTTGTCGCAGAATTGACATTCAAGTTCAACCTTTTCCTCTTTACCCTCGGCTTTGAGTTCATCGAAAAGTTTTGAAAGTTCGTCTTTGCCAAGACTTATAAGTGCTTTTTCTGTTCTTTCTCTTGAACAATCGCACTTGTATTCAACTTCAAGTTCGTCAAAAAGGTCATATTCAATTCCGTCAAGAGCAATTTTGAGAATATCTTCATTTGAAAGACCCTGTGCGAATTTCGTTGATACATTTGAAAGATTTTTCGCGTTTTCTTCAAGTTTTCCAATTATACTTTCGTCAGGGAATGGAAGAAGTTGAACAAATACACCACCAGAAGCCTTGCAGGTGTAATCAGTATCAACTAAAACACCAAGCGCGCAAAGAGTTGGAATTTGCTCGCTTATCGCATAATATTGAGCCACATCTTCGGCAATTTCGCCACTTACAAGTTCAATGCTACCATTGTAAGGAACTTCGTCGCCGACATCTTTCATAACACTCAAAAGCCCTTGACCGACAATTCCTGAAACATCAAGTTTTCCATTCGGTTTAAGTGGCAAATCTGCCATAGGATTTGTGACATAACCTCTTACATTTCCAAAGTAGTCGGCACTTGCAAGAGTAGTTCCTGCGATACCATTGCCACGAATTACAAGAGAGAGTGTGTCGCCATTTTCAGGAAGCATACAACCCATAACGCTACTCGCGGTCAAAACTCTACCAAGAAGAGCGGAGGCGGTAGGGGCAGTTTTGTGAATTTTTATTGCATCATTTACAATTTTGGTTGAATTTATAACATAAGCCCTTGCGCTACCATCACGAGTCATAGCGCGTAAAATAGTTGAACAAGCCATTTTTTACCTCTTATTTTTTATATTTCTTGCAGTAATATACCATTTTTCGTCGGTATCTGTGGCGATTTTTCCGTTCCAATCGCCGTGAATATCAATAACTTCAAAACCTGTTTCTTCAAGCGCTTTTAGAATTTGCTTTTTTGAATATGAACGCTCAGTCTGAACTTCGTCAAAGCGTAGATAAGAGCCATCTTCTTGCTGTTCAAAGACGCTTAAATAGAATTTGCAAAGTTTGGATTTTTTATTATAGTCGTTTTGCCAGGCGACAAGCGCACCATCACATTCCAAAATGTAATCATTTTGTGCATAGATATTTTCAAATCTATATGGGGTGTTTATGTCGAAAACAAACACACCATCAGGGATTAAATAATTATGAACAAGGGAAAAGCACGATTTCAAGTCTTCATGTTTGGTTAAATAATTAAGACTATCAAGACAACAAACACACGCATCAACAGTTCCGTAAAGTTCAAAATTTTGCATACCTTGACAGAGCCACAAAATGTCCTCAATACCTTTGTCGAAACAAATATCGCGAGCAATCGAAAGCATATCTTCGCTAATGTCAACACCTGTCATATCATAACCTTTTTCGCGAAGCAGAAAACTCATTTTACCTGTGCCACAAGCAAGATCGAGAACAAGGGAGGTGTTTGTCTTCTCGACTTTTTTGATTTGTTTGTCGAGATAACTTGCGTAAGTGTCATAATCAAAATCTGCATTGAGTTTGTCGTAAACACCTGCAATAGAAGTGTATTGCTTATTCATAATAGTCCCCCTTTCAAATTCTTCTAAAATATATTAACATAAATTAAGAATAAAGTAAAGACTTTTATATATAATTTTTAAGTTTGTCTATATCACCCGCACCCATTATAATTACACAGTCTGCATCAGATTCTTTTATTGCTTGTGCTATTTTTTCGAAACTGTCAATGTATGTCGCACCGAGTTCTTTTGCCATTTCTTCCTCGTTAATGGAATAAGTGTTTTTCTCTCTTGCAGAATAGATAGGCGAAAGAATAAGTTGAGTTGCATCTTTGAAAGAACTTAAAAACTCATCATACAGAGAATATGTGCGCGAGTATGTGTGAGATTGAAAAACACATAATATGTGTTTGTAATTCATATCACTAAATGCAGCAAGAGAAGCCTTGATTTCTGTTGGATGATGAGCGTAGTCGAGATAAACAGGCACGCCATTGTTTGATTTTGTGTTTATTTTCTTTACAAGTTCTTGCCGTCTTGCAATTCCTTCAAATGTTCCAAGTGCTTTTGCAATAGTTTTTGGGGCAATTCCGTGCTGATGAGCAACGGCAAAAGCGCAAAGAGCGTTGTAAATGTTGTGCTTGCCTGAGACTAAAAGTTCTACTTTTGCTATTTCTTTGTTTTTGTGCACGATTATAAATGATGTTTTGGGCAATGCGTTGTCTGTTTTTGCCATATAATCAGCGCCAAAACCAAATCCAAAAGTTATTTTAAAAGGATGCGTTAAAACATTGCTTGGAGCGTCGTCAGCGTTTACATAAACTCTTTCAGCAGGCAATATGTATTGTCTGAAAGAGCGTTGAATGTGTCCTAAATCCTCGAAAAAATCGGGGTGGTCAAAGTCGATATTTGTAACAACAGCATCAGTTGGAATGAAATTCAAAAATGAATTCATATATTCGCACGCTTCAAAAATGAAATATTCCCGCCTTCCAAATCGATAAGGAGCATCAAATTCTTTCATCTTTGCCCCGCAAATAACAGTCGGGTCGCAACCTGCATGCCTGAAAATGTGGGCGAGCATAGAGGTCAGCGTGCTTTTACCGTGAGTGCCAGAAATGCCGATGCGTACTCTGTAATTCGACATAATAAAGGCGAGAAAATTCGCTCTTGATACAGTGGGAATACCAAGCGAACGTGCCGTTTTTAATTCAAAATTATCGACACTTATAGCATTAGAAAATATAACAAGGTCCATACCCATAACACTATCGGGAGAAGAACAGTAGCGAATATGTGCGATTTTTTCGAGTTTTTTGCATTCTTCACCACGTGTAGCATCATACCCAAAAACCTTTTTTTCGTGATAAATGCAATATTCTGCAAGGGAAGACATAGAAATGCCACCTATGCCTACGAAAAAGATGTTTTTTGCTCGTTTGAAAATTTTGTTTAATTCGTAATTTGACAGATGCGTATTCTCACTTGACATACAAAATCCCCCTAAAAAATACAAAAAATATAAAAAAATCGTTATTCTTCACAAAAAAATCACACAGTATTAATTAAAATATTTGAATTTGTTCTCAATTAGTTCACAATTATTTGCTATAATATGGTTGATGGTAAGCCAAAATTATTCTTGATGGGAGTATAATATGACTATCACAGACATCAAAATCAGAAAATGCTTTGATGATGGACCAATGAAGGCGGTTGTTTCCGTAACATTTGACGGAGCGCTTGCAGTTCACGATGTTAAGGTTATTAACGCAAAAGACAAGTTCTTTATCGTGATGCCAAGTAGAAAGAACCCAGATGGCTCATTCAGAGACATCGTTCATCCAATCAATGCAGACTTTAGAGCCCAACTCGAGGGCGCGGTGATCAAAGCGTATTTTGACGCACTCGAAGACGACGCCAAGGAAGCACAGGATGGTAGTTTCAAGCCAGTAGAGGTTTAATTACGGAACCTCATGTTAAGCATATGTTACCATTATATGCTACGCACCTTAATTTACTTGGAAGGTAAATCGTAATGGGAGAGATTTTCACAATTTCGTGGAAATCTCTTTTTTATTTTATTCTCGTAAATTATTGACACAGCCATTAAAACTTGTTATAATGTATTAATAATATACGCGAGAGCGCAAAATTATGTGAGGACAAAAATGGCAAATAAAATTCAAAAGCCAAGAGGCACAATGGACATTTTCCCTAACGAAACACCTCTTTGGCAAAAAATAGAAAAGACAGCACGTGATGTGTCAAGTCGCTTTGGATTTGGCGAAATACGCACACCTACATTTGAGGAACTTGCACTTTTCAAAAGAGGCGTAGGAGAAGTTACCGATGTTGTACAAAAAGAAATGTACACATTTACCGACAGAGAAGACAGAGTTTTCGCGCTTCGTCCGGAGGGAACGGCGTCTGTTGTTCGTTCAATTATTGAAAATGGCAAAACATCTGATGCGATGCCACTCAAATATTATTATCTTATAAATTGTTTCCGATACGAGAAGCCACAAGCGGGAAGAAGTCGTGAGTTTTTCCAATTTGGTACAGAAATGTTCGGCACAAAAGACCCGTCCGCTGATGCGACAGTTGTTTCTCTTGCCGACACACTTATAAGAGAACTCGGAATTAAAAATGTAAAACTTCATATCAACTCAATCGGTTGCCCGAATTGCAGGCCTAAATACAGAGAGGCTCTTGTTGAACATTTCACCTCTCATATTGATGAACTTTGTGACACCTGCAAGGAAAGACTTAAAACAAATCCACTTCGTGTTCTTGATTGTAAAAGTCCTGTTTGTTCATCAATCGCGAAAGATGCACCATCAACCGTTGATTACCTTTGTGACGAATGTCATGACCACTTTGAAAGTTTGAAATCTCACCTTGACGCCATGGGTATTGAGTACACCATTGACACAAGAATTGTTCGTGGACTTGATTACTACACAAAGACAGTATTTGAATTCATTTGTGATGGTATTGGCGCTCAAAGCACAGTTTGTGGTGGTGGACGATATGACGGGCTTATGGAACAACTCGGTGGACCAAACGTTCCTGGTATCGGCTTCGCTATGGGTATTACTCGACTTATTCTTGCTATGAAAGAGTGTGGCGCTGATAAGACAGACGAAAATCGTCCCGTCCTTTATGTTGCTCCTCTTGGGCAGAGAGCTGTTACAAAAGGGCTTGAAATTGTTACAAAATTACGTCACGCAGGGGTATATGCAGAGTGTGATATTTGTGCAAGAAGTCTTAAAGCGCAAATGAAATATGCCGATAAACTTGGCGCAAAATACACCTTGATAATAGGTGATAGCGAACTTGAAACTGGCAAGGCTCAACTCAAAAATATGGAAAAGAGCGAGCAGACCGAAATTGAAATTGACAATATATACAACGAACTAAGAGAGGCATAAAATGGAAGTTTTTGAAAAGAATGATAAACGCACACACTATTGTGGCACACTTTCAAAAGAAAATATAGGACAAAATGTAACTGTTCTTGGTTGGGCGCAAAAGCAAAGAGACCTTGGCTCTCTTATCTTTATCGACCTTCGTGATAGAAGTGGAATTGTTCAACTTGCGTTTGACGAAAACACAGAAAAAGAAATTTTTGATAAAGCATTTGGTGTAAGGGCAGAATTTGTTCTTATGGCAAAGGGTGTTGTAAGAGAAAGAGCGACTGTAAACAAAAATATTCCAACAGGCGATGTTGAAGTTTATGTAACAGAATTTAAAATTCTCAACAAGGCTCAAACTCCACCATTTGAAATTACAGACGGAGTCGATGTAAAAGCGGAACTTCGCATGAAGCATAGATATCTTGACCTTCGCCGTCCTTCTATGCAAAAAAACATCATCGCTCGTTCAAAAATCACCAATATCACAAGAAACTATTTCAACTCGCTTGGTTTTATAGATATTGAAACACCAAATCTTATAAGACCAACACCAGAGGGGGCAAGAGATTACCTTGTACCAAGCCGTGTTCACAAAGGCAATTTTTACGCGCTTCCTCAATCACCTCAAATATACAAGCAACTTCTTATGTATTCTGGATTTGACAGATACATTCAAATTGCTCGTTGTTTCAGAGACGAGGACCTTCGCGCTGACCGTCAACCTGAATTTACTCAAATTGATATGGAAATTTCTTTCACAGACGAAGAAGAAATTATGACTATAAACGAGGGATTCCTCAAAACTGTATTTAAAGAGTTTATGGGAAAAGACCTCGAAACACCATTTATTCGTATGACTTGGCGCGAAGCGATGGAGAGATTTGGCTCTGACAAGCCAGATATTCGTTTTGGTTTTGAACTCACAGATATCTCTGACATTGTAAAAGATAGCGAATTTAAAGTTTTCTCGGGCGCTGTTTTAAACGGTGGCTCAGTTCGCGCTATCAATGTTAAAGGGGGCGCAAAGTTTTCAAGAAAAGAGATTGACGCACTTACCGAAAAAGCGAAGCATTACCATGCAAAAGGACTTGCTTGGCTCAAAAAATCAAATGGCGAAATTTCATCATCTTACGCAAAGTTCTTGACAGAAATTGAAAACAACGCAATCACCGAAAGACTTGGACTTGAAGATGGCGACCTTATTCTTGTTGTAGCAGATAAAAATAAAGTGGTATTTGACACACTTGGCGCACTCCGTTGCGAATGTGCAAAGAAACTTGGTATTCTTGACCCTATGGACTTTAAATTCCTTTGGGTTACCGAATTCCCACTCTTTGAATATAGTGAAGAGGACGGAAGATATTATGCAATGCACCACCCGTTCACCGCTCCTATGACCGAGGACTACGCTATGATAGATAGCGACCCAGGAAAGGTAAGAGCGAGAGCGTACGATATTGTTCTTAATGGCACAGAACTTGGTGGTGGTTCTATAAGAATTAACACAACAGAAATGCAAGAGCATATGTTTAGCGTTCTTGGTATTTCAGCCGAGGACGCACAAGAGAAGTTTGGATTCCTTCTCGATGCATTCAAGTACGGAGTACCACCTCATGGCGGACTTGCATTTGGACTTGACCGTCTTGTGACACTTCTTTTAGGACTTGAAGATATTCGTGAAGTTATCGCATTCCCGAAAGCGCAAAATGCGTCAGAAATTATGTCTAAATGTCCTTCATTTGCTAATCCAGACGACCTTAAAGAACTTGGAATAGCGGTTGTTATAGACGAAGAAAATGAAGAAAATAATTAAACGCAAAAACAATAAAATAAAAAATAAAAAACCGAAAGGAAACAAAAACAATGCTTAAAGATTTCTTCAAAAGCAAGAAAAACATTGTGGTGACATCTGTTCTCGCAGTATTGCTTATTGCACTTATTGTGTGTAGTATAGTTGCAAGAGTTGAGTGTGAACTTTGTTTAGGCGACGGAACAGACGAAGTTTACGGAATCGAATGTCCCGCTTGCGATGGTAAAGGAACAACGGGTTACTATGGAACATTTATGTCCCTTGCAGCACCAATTATCGCTATCGTTCTTGCACTTATCACAAAAGAGGTTTATTCCTCACTTTTCATCGGTATAGTTATCGGTGGACTTCTCAATGCAAGTTATAACTTGCCAAAAACAATGGACATCATTGTTGGAGAGGGACTTATCAGCGCAGTATCAGATACAGCGGGAATTTTCATATTTCTTGTAATTCTTGGTGCTATGGTGGTTCTCGTAAACAAAGCGGGTGGTTCAAGGGCTTTTGGTCGTTGGGCAGAGAAAAATATCAAGACAAAACTCGGTGCAATTATTGCAACATTTGTTCTTGGAGTACTTATCTTTATTGACGACTATTTTAACTGTCTTACAGTTGGTTCAGTTATGAAACCTGTAACAGATGGCCACAAAATTTCAAGATCGAAACTTGCGTATATAATTGACGCAACCGCTGCACCTGTATGTATGATCGCTCCTGTTTCTTCGTGGGCAGCGGCAGTATCAAGTTCGCTTAAAGGAACAGAATTTGAAGGCGGAAGTTCAATAGGTTTGTTTGTTTCAGCAATTCCATTCAACTTTTATTCAGTTCTCACACTTATATTTATAATAGCAATCGCAATTATGGGCTTTGACTATGGAAAAATGTCAGGCTTTGAAATCAAAGCGCAGAAGGGTGAACTTGGTGCTATTGAACAAAAAGAAGAAAAAATTCACCAAAAAGAAAACGGCAGAGTTCTTGACCTTGTTCTTCCAATAGTAGTTCTTATCGTAGCATGCGTAATAGCACTTGTCTATGTTGGTGGATTCTTTGGTGAAACTATTTGGTACAATCAAGCCGATTTGGGTGACGAATATACAGATTATACAGGAAACTTTATAGGTGCTTTCAGTAACACAGATGCGACAGTTGGTTTGCCATGGGGTGCGCTTATCGCTCTTATCTTCACAATCATTTATTTTATGTGCAGAAAAGCAATTACATTCAAAGAGTCAATGGAAGCAATTCCAAAGGGCTTTATCGCAATGGTTCCAGCAATCCTTATTCTTACATTTGCAACCGCACTTAAAAATATGACAG
Source organism: Eubacteriales bacterium (assembly GCA_045531105.1). GTDB lineage: Bacteria > Bacillota > Clostridia > Oscillospirales > CAG-272 > RGIG2000. The sequence continues at coordinate 9,824 of JAZSDJ010000048.1, forward strand.
GACTTCTTGGTTCTGATGTGTTTGTTGAAAATCTTCTTGTTGGCGCAGACGGTCTTAAATTATTCCTTCCAGCAATTATCTTTATCGTTGCTTGCGTAATCTCATTCTCCACAGGAACATCATGGGGAACATTTTCAATTCTTATTCCTATTGTTGTTAGTGTATTTGGAATAGATGATGGAGTTATAGCCACAATCGCTATTTCCGCTTGCTTGGCAGGTGCTGTATGTGGCGACCACTGCTCACCAATTTCAGATACAACAATTATGGCATCAGCGGGCGCACAATGCAACCACGTTGACCACGTTCAAACACAACTTCCATATACAATTACAGTTGCGGGAGTTTCATTCGTTTCATTTATTCTTGCAGGTGTGTTTACAAAGGTTGCTGACTGGTTTGCATATCTTGCAATTCCTGTGTCAATCGCACTTCTTATCGGAACACTCTTTGTTATCAAATACATTACAAAGAAAAAAGAAACAACAGAAGTTAAATAAAAAATACAAGGCTCGTTTCGGCGAGCCTTGTGAAATAAGGAGAAAAATATGAGATGCCCACATTGTGGATATGAGGAGAGTAAAGTAATCGACTCTCGTCCTATCGACGAAAATTCGAGTATTAGAAGACGCAGAGAGTGTCTCAAATGTCAGGCGCGCTTCACAACCTATGAGGTTATCGAAAACATTCAGCCAATCGTTATAAAGAAAGACGGAAGCCGTGAATATTTTGATAAAAACAAACTTCTTGTAGGACTTTTGAAGGCGTGTCAAAAACGTCCTGTTGACTCAGCGAAAATTGCTGACGAAATTGAGCAAGAACTTCAAAATTCGCTCAAACTTGAAATCACATCAACAGAACTTGGTGAGATGGTTATGGAAAAACTCAAAACAACAGACGCAGTTGCATATGTTCGCTTCGCTTCTGTTTATCGTGAGTTTAAAGATGTTGAAACATTCCTTTTGGAACTGCAACATTTCCTTAAAAAATAATAGTACTACAATAAAACATATAAAAATAGAACACAGGTATGGCATTTTGCCATACCTGTGTTTGCTTTTTGACTCATAAAAGCACCCTGAATTAACTAATTAAGATAAGTTGTTCAAAATAAGAAAAGTCAATTAATCTATTGACTTTTTAGCCTTTAAAGTGTAAAATAATCGTATGAGCATATATAGGGGAAAGTGTGGTGAAAATCCTCCGCAACAGCCATTGCCGTTAAAGTCGGAATGCCAGATATATGTTTTCGACATTGTCGAATGGTAAAATAGCCTTGGGCAAAAGGACAAAATCCTTGGAGGCAAAAGGACCGTGGAGTGTTTGATGCTTTTCTCCTTCGGTGATTTTATCTCAAATAATAAAAATCGGAGAAGAAAAATGAAAAGAATTTTATCACTTACTCTAACTTTTTTAATGATTCTTGCAATGGTCTTTGTTGTTTCTTGTAAAGAAGACGAAACGCAAGAGGGCGAGAAGACATTTAAGTTTATCGCAGTTGGTGCAGATGGGGCGGAAAAAGAGTGGACTATTACCACAGAGGAAACCATTGTGGCAAAAGCGCTGATAAATGAAGGACTTGTAGAAGGAGAGGACGGGCCTTACGGACTTTATGTTACAAGTGTAAATGGAGAGTATCACAAGTTTGAGGACGACGGAAAGTATTGGGCATTTTACATTGTTGGTCAATACGCAAACACGGGCGTAGAAAAAACATATATAAAAGACGGCGCTACATATTCATTTAAAGCGGAATAATCAAAAACATAAAAAGCATCAAAAAACGCTCACTAATGTGAGCGTTTTTCTTATTTTTTGTCGCTTTGAAAACTATAAAACGAATAATTTAATCGCCTTTATTGCTGTTCCGTTTTCGTAATTACGAACCTCTCCAAGAGCGAAAAATCCGTCCTTGTCGCAGATTCTAACTCTTGTACCAACAGGAAAATGAGTTGAAATTTTTGCTTGATAAATTTCGCAACCGCTACGACAAAGCCTTGCGTAAAAGTCGCTTAATTTCACGCTTTCAAGGTCAGAAAAAAGTTCTTCGCAAGCAACGATAAGCCCCTCGCGCTCCTCAACACTCATTTTTTCAATTTGCTCAATAGTGTGTGAATTATCAAGAGTAAAATTACCCGATTTTGTACGCCTTAGTGCGCTCATTGTAGCACCACAG
>JAZSDJ010000010.1:0-2146 GCA_045531105.1 Eubacteriales bacterium
GCTTGGCGGTGGGCTTGCGATTTGCGTTGGAGGTCTTGATACGCTGGATTTCCTGCTCGATGAAAGCAATTTCATCGGGGTTGGTAAGTCTGGACTTGATGACCTCGAACATCTGCGTTTTAGTGGGCTTCTTCATGGTAAATTTCCTTTCCGCAGTTATGGATGCGAGCCTTATTTTTTGAAAGAGGATTGTGTCCTCTTTACAATTAATATTATACCATACTTTAATGGTTTTGTCAATAGGTTATTTCAAATAAATTGCAACTTTTTTGTCTTTAGGATATTGACGGATAACAATATCATCAGCGGTGAGAATTGTAGAATATCCTTCGGTATCCTTGATAACAAGAGTTTTTTCCCCTTTTCGTCTAATGGAGCGATACACCTTATATTCGGTATTCCATTCGGCTCCGCAATGCTCAACACAAAATCGCAGAATTTCCAATTCGATACGGGCATCTTCCAGTGCGGTGTGCGCTTCTGCAAAATTTGTATCTTTTGTTAAAAAACGATACACGCTTTCGGCTGTGGTGGAATAATTACCGCTTTCGGTAAAAAGACTATTTTCTTCGCAAAAACGCTTATATTCGGGAGTGAACGCAATTTTATTGTGGACATATCCGCGTATATCAAAAATTGACAAAATATCAAACGGATTGATAATTTTGAACCATTCGCAATTGAATTGGAAAACACCATCGTCGAATGGGGAATTGTACGCATATCCTGCGACTACCTCAAAGGCAGAAAAATCTCTTGCCATCTGTTGGGTGATATAGCCAATTTTTTCAAGGAACGCTGTACGGCCTTTCATTCGGCTAATATAGCCTTCACGCTTTTCCGCATAATAGGCAGTAGAGAATAATTCTCTATTATGCCATACTTGCTCAACCACAAAAGACCGCTCAAGAAGCACAGTGCGCTCCTCGGTGTCGTAAATGGTATAGCCAATGTCATAGACAAAAGGCTTTTCGATACTGGTGGTTTCAGTGTCAAATACTACAATTCTCATTTTAGGTTTACTCCCTTTCACTTTTCTATCCCTCAAGGACAAACATATTATATCACAAAGCAATGCGCTTGTCAAGGGGTTTTAGGAAAAAAATTAAAAAATTTTCAAATTATTTTTCCATTGACAAAAATTGGCAAATTAAGTTTCTTCTTAAATTCGGTTCGTGGGTCCGCCCACGAACCGCTTAAAAGAAAAAGGCGGTGAGTTTTTACACTCACCACCTAAAAGAGAAAGGGCAATTTTACCTTATCAACTCTTTTAAGATATTGAAAATTTCATCGGGGGAGTATGCTCCCTCACCCCATTCCGCACGATTGCGGGCTTCATCATCGAAAAGCAGGCCGCCCTTTTGATTTGGCACTTGACTTTTGGGAGTACCATAGGGAACAATGTAAATTTCATCAAAATTTACAGAGGGTAAATGCTCTTTAAGCCATTGATATTTTGCTTCGGTAACTGCGATATTGTATTCCTCGGTGCTTTCTTTGCTTAACCAACTAATTACACCGACTATACAACCAACAGCCTGTACCTTATGGATATATCTTGCCAAAAGGGACATATTGATAAGGGGCTTGGCGTTGCGGTAAGGACTTGGGTCATAAGCCCTTAACCGCTCAAGCCAATTTTCATTCGCATAGAGGTCAGATATGGTTCCATCCATATCAAAAAATATTCTCATTATTTTCCCACCTCTGCAAGCATGGCATCAAGTTCGGCACGATTTGCACCGAGTTCCAAAGAAAGGAGAATATTATTAACAATTTCTTGTCTCCTTTGCCTAATGGTTTTGCACTCTGTCTCATAGGTTTTCTTAGCCGCAAAAGACAAGGTATTTGAACCGCAATTAGCATAAGCGTGTTTAGCGACATAGTGACCAATAGTGTCAATATCATTGAAATCATCGTCACAACGGTAGGGGATGCACTCGCCTTTGTGAGTTATAAAAAAAGCCATATACTCAGCCACCACCATTTTAATAATACGGTCATTGAGTTCATCCCACTCGGCTTTCAAGGTGGTAATGCTCTCAGGCTCAGCCGGCATAGGCATTCTCTTTGCCACTGCATCCTCAACATACTCGCGGATTAACTTTGTAACTCTCATAATATTCTTCCCTTTCTCGTTTTATAG
>JAZSDJ010000258.1:0-3438 GCA_045531105.1 Eubacteriales bacterium
TAGTATATAATGAGTACATAAAAGTGGTGAAAAGTGGAGCAATCACGGAGAAAAGTGGAGCAAAAGGAGGGAACGGCTAATGCTTTATGGTAGATACGAGCATACAGTGGATGCTAAGAATAGAATGTTTGTGCCTGCAAAGTTTAAAGAGGCGTTGGGCGCAACCTTCAAAGTAACTTATAACGACTTTAATAAATGTATTCTTGTTTATTCTGACGAAGAATGGGCAAAATATGAAGAAAAGATTTCTCGACTTCCATCTCTTCAATTCGAAGATTTTATAAGATCTATTTATTCAAATACAGTTGATGTTCAAATCGACTCTCAGGGAAGAATAGTTCTTCCACAATTTTTAAAAGAAAAAGTAAACATTCAAAAAAATGTGCTTGTAATGGGTGTTGGTTCACATCTTGAAATTTGGGCACAAGAAGAATACGTAGAAAAACAAAAGAGCGTTGATATGAATAAAATAAAAGACCTTATGATGAATCTTGGATTTTAAGGGGAATTTATATGGAATTTTCACACTATTCGGTAATGCTTCAAGAGTGCATAGATTCACTTGAAATAAATCCGAACGGAATATACGTCGACTGCACGGCAGGCGGTGGTGGACATTCCGAAGCAATCTTAAAAAAACTTGATAAAGGAACCCTAATTTCCTTAGATCAAGATGATGAAGCGATTGAAACTTGTAAAAAAAGACTTGAAAAATACGGAAAACGTTCAATGATTGTAAAAAGTAATTTTTCAGAACTTGAACGTGTGCTTAATGATTTAGAAATTGTTCATATTGACGGCGTCTTAATGGACCTTGGTGTCTCGTCCCATCAACTTGACACACCGTCGCGTGGGTTCTCGTATAACAATGACGCAGAACTTGATATGCGAATGAACCCACGCTCTCCTTTCTCTGCATATGATGTTGTGAACACTTATAGCGAAGAAGAATTAAAAAGAATTATTTTTGAGTATGGTGAGGAAAGGTTTGCATCAATAATTGCTCGAAAAATAGTTGCTAAAAGAGCGGAAAACCCTATAAAAACAACGCTTGAACTTGCTTCGATTATTAAGTCTGCGATTCCTGTGGCTTCTGCCAAAAAAGAGTCTCAGCATCCAGCAAAAAGAACTTTTCAAGCAATCAGAATAGAAGTAAATCACGAACTTGATGTTATAACACCCGCTATTGAGACGGCAATATTAAGAATGTCAAAGGGTGGAAGAATTGTAATACTGACATTCCATTCTCTTGAAGACAGAATTGTAAAAACAAAATTTAATGATTATGCAAAAGGCTGTACGTGTCCTGCAAATTTCCCAGTATGTGTTTGTGGGAATAAGCCTATTGTAAAAGTTATTACAAAAAAACCGATTGTAGCAAATAGTAAAGAATTAGAAGAAAACGCTCGCTCGCGAAGTGCAAAACTTAGAGTGGCAGAAAAATTATAAAAAACAGGAGGATGTTTACTATGTACGGTTCAATAAGAAAAAGTTATGGTGCAAAAAAGGCATCCCGCGAAAATGAAAAAAGAGAGCGCAGATCCTTTTTTGGAAGAAAAAAGGCAAAAATTGATAATCAAGATACGATGTTTGAAGAAACATCATATATGAATGTTGAAATGCCAAGAAACGCTAAGGCTAACAAGAACAATCATAATGTTGTCCGTCCAAGTCAAGAAAATAATACCAACGGAACAAAGAGCGAATTCCCAATCGCTTCTGTAATTCTCACAATCGTATTTACGATGATGGTTATGGTTCTTGCGTTTGGTCTTGGTGGAGTATAATTAAAAACAAAAAGGCGATTTTAAAATCGCCTTTTTTAAATTTAATATAATATATAAATGATAGAATTTGTAAAAACATGCTTTTTGAAGGCATGTTTTTTCTTTTATGTAATAGTTTTTAGAAAAGAAAATATACTTTACTGAGAGAAAAGAGGTGAAATTATGAGTGGAAAAAATAAAATATCATCTAAAATTGCAAAAAGAGGGGTTATAATGCTTTTTTTGTTTGCGATTGTTGCTATTTTGATTGCTATAAAATTATTGAAATTACAAATAATTGATTATAATTTTTATCAAAAAAATGTAATTGATCAATTAACAGTTGAGACTAATGTTAATCCGTCAAGAGGAATAATATACGATTCCAATGGCAATGTTTTGGCATCTAATAAAACCGTTTGGGTATTATATATATGTCCAAAAAATATTGAAAATCCCGAAATGATAGCGGAAAATTTATCTCAAATTACATCGATTGATAAAGAAATCATATTAGAAAAAGCAAAAAAGCGAGGATATAAGTATCAAATATTACATAATTCATTAAATAAAACTATATCAAATAAAGTAAGAAAATTTATTGAAGAAAATTCGCTTGAAGAACAGGTTAAATTAAATGCAAGTACTAAAAGATATTATCCATATCAAACCTTGGCATCGCATACGATAGGATTTGTAAATGCCGATGGAGTGGGGATTTATGGCTTGGAAAAGGTTTATAATAACGTTTTAGAGGGGACTAATGGTAGATATATAACCGCCCAGAATGCGCAAAGTGGAGATATGCCGTTTCAATATGAAACATATATAGAAGATGAAAACAGTTATAATATGGTAACAACAATAGATTTATATATTCAATATCAACTTGAAAATGTTCTCTCAACTGCCGCCATAGAAGCAGGTGCTCAAAATAGAGCAACAGGAATAGTCATTAACCCTCAAACAGGGGCTATATATGCTATGGCTACATACCCGTATTTTGATTTGAATTTTCCCTATACATTAGATGCAGATTCGCAAGAAAAACTAAATAAATATGATAAAAATTCAAGTGAATATAATAAAGAATATTTAAATCTTTTATATACAATGTGGGGCAATAAGGCAGTAAGTGAACTTTATGAGCCTGGTTCTACATTTAAAATAGTAACTACTTCTGTTGCAATGCAAGAAAAGGTAGCGAATTTGACGAGTAGGTTTCATTGTTCAGGATCTTTGAAAATAGATGGCTATTATCGTGCGATTAGCTGTCATAAAAGGACTGGACATGGCTCTCTTTCTTTCGCAGAAGCGCTTCAACAATCGTGTAACCCTGCGATGATGACTTTGGGAATGAGGATTGGAAGAGAGAGTTTTTATGAATATTTTAAGAGATTTGGTTATGGTAGCAAAACAAACATTGACTTACCATCTGAAAGTTCGGGCTATTATCATTCATTTGATGATTTTTCAAACGTTTCATTGGCAGTTTATTCCTTTGGTCAAACCTTTAAAACTACTGCAATACAGCAAATTTGTGCAGTAAGTGCCGTGGCTAATGGTGGTTATGAAGTGACTCCTCATTTCTTAGAAAAAATTGTTGATAATGATGGGAATATTATATATCAATATGCGCCAAAATTAGGAGAGCAAATTGTTGAAACATCAG
>JAZSDJ010000055.1:0-1891 GCA_045531105.1 Eubacteriales bacterium
ATATACCCAATATAATATTTTCGATATTTTGAAAGGTTTTATTGATATGGTAAATACTGAAAAAACAATGGAAAAAGTTGTTGCTCTTTGCAAAAATAGAGGTTTCGTTTATCCTGGCTCTGAAATCTATGGTGGACTTGCCAATTCTTGGGATTTTGGTCCTCTTGGCGTAGAATTCAAAAACAACATAAAAAAAGCATGGTGGCAAAAATTCGTTCGCGAATCAAAATATAATGTAGGGCTCGATAGCGCTATTCTTATGAATCCACAAGTTTGGGTTGCATCTGGACATGTTGGTGGTTTTTCTGACCCTCTTATGGACTGTAAGCAATGCAAAACAAGACATCGTGCTGATAAACTTATCGAAGATTTCGCGGCTCAAACTGGCTCTAATGTTAATCCAGCGGGTATGTCAAACGATGAGATGTTCTCTTTCATTAAAGAAAACAAAATCGTTTGTCCTTCTTGTGGTAGTGGCGATTTTACTGATATTAGAAAATTCAACCTTATGTTTAAAACTTTCCAAGGTGTAACAGAAGATTCCACTTCTGAACTTTACCTTCGCCCTGAAACCGCACAAGGTATTTTTGTAAACTTTAAAAATATAGCGAGAACAACAAGAAAGAAACTTCCATTCGGTGTTGGACAAATTGGTAAATCTTTTAGAAATGAAATTACCCCTGGTAACTTCATTTTCCGTATTCGTGAGTTCGAGCAAATGGAACTCGAATTTTTCTGCAAACCTGGCACAGACCTTGAATGGTTCGCTTTCTGGAAAGATTATTGTGCTAACTTCCTTTATAATCTTGGCATGAAGAAAGAAAACCTTCGTCTTCGCGACCATGATAAAGAAGAACTTTGCTTCTATTCAAAGGCTACAACAGACTTTGAATATTTATTTCCATTCGGTTGGGGAGAACTTTGGGGTATTGCTGACCGTACTGATTATGACCTTACACAACACGCTAACCTTTCAGGTGAAAATATGGAATATTTTGACCCTGAAACAAATGAAAAATATGTTCCATATGTAATTGAACCATCACTCGGTGCTGACCGTGTTACACTTGCATTCTTGGTTGAAGCATATGATGAAGAAACTGTTGGTGAAAACGATGTTAGAACAGTTATGCACTTCCATCCTGCCCTTGCTCCTGTAAAGGCTGCCGTTCTTCCACTTTCAAAGAAACTCTCTGATAAAGCAGAAGAAGTATATGCAGAACTTTCTAAATATTTCAATGTTGAATTTGACGAAACTGGTTCTATCGGTAAAAGATACCGTCGTCAAGACGAAATCGGTACGCCTTTCTGTATCACATACGATTTTGAAACAGAAAACGATGGTTGTGTAACCGTTCGTGATAGAGATACAATGGAGCAAATTCGTCTTCCTATTGCCGATCTTAAAAATTACATTGAAGAAAAATTGTATTTCTAATTGACAAATCTACAATTTAATGTTAAAATCATATAAACTAATAAAAGCCATGACGGAGACAGTACTCTGATACAAAAAGTTTTAGCGAGTTGGGGATGGTGAAAGCCCAATATGAGTATGTACAGACGAATATCACTCCCGAGTTTCTCAGCGAATTAAGTAGTTGATGACGGTTTTCCTCCGTTACAAGGAACGCATATGTTAGTATGTCGAATAGGTGGTTACGATACTTTTCTCGTCCTGTTCACACAGGACGAGATTTTTATTTATAAAAATTTATTGAGAAAGGAAATTTGAAATGTACAACAAAGTATCTACTAATCTCAATTTCGTTGAAAGAGAAAAAGCGACTGAAAAATTTTGGAAAGATAACGCTATTTTTGAGAAAAGTATAAAAATGCGCGAAAATGCTCCTTCTTATACTTTCTATGATGGTCCTCCAACAGCTAATGG
>JAZSDJ010000057.1:0-3736 GCA_045531105.1 Eubacteriales bacterium
GTTAGAAATCGGAAAATTTTCTCAAAAATATCACATTAAAATGGGAGAGTTTTTAAGAAAAAAAGGGATTTTTAATATTATAGCAATCGGAAATTATTCAAGGTATATTTGCAAAGGGTTTAAGGGCGGAAATCAATTTAATTCATTAGATGAAATTATAGAATTTGCAATCAAAACTTTTGGCGAAAATGATGTTGTGTTGTTAAAAGCAAGCAGGAAAATGCATTTTGAAAAAATTATAGAAGGATTAAAAGAAAAATTTAATGAAAATTGAAGGTGTATTTATTTTAATATTTCTTGTTGCATTTGGAATTACAGCAATAGGATTAAGAATTTTGATTCCTTTTTTACAGTCACAGAAAATGGGACAAAAAATTTTAGATATAGGTCCTCGTTGGCATAAAAATAAAGAGGGAACTCCCACAATGGGCGGAGTTGCATTTATTTTTGCGTCCATTTTATCATTTGGATTATTTTTGATAATCTGTTTTGATAAAATCGAAACAAAGCAATTAGTTTGTTCTTTAAATATAATTGTTTATGCATTGTTAAATGCAATGATAGGAATAATAGATGATTTTGCAAAAATCAGAAAGAAAAAGAACGAGGGATTAAAGGCGTTTACAAAATTCCTTTTTCAAGGAATAGTCGCAATTCTTTTTCTTATTTCATTGAAATTTTCCATAGGAATTGATACAAATCTATATATACCATTTTTCGATTTGTGGTTAGAATTGGGCGCATTTTACTATGTATTTGCATTTTTTGCACTTTGTGGAATCGTAAACAGTGTAAATTTAACAGATGGTATTGATGGACTTGCAGGAAGCATAACTTTAACAGTTGGTATTTTTATTAGTATTCTTACTCTTGCATTTACAAGAGAACCCTCTCTTGCTTTTTTTGGTGCATTTATTATTGGCGCTATGCTTGGATTTTTGTTATATAATTTTTACCCTGCGAAGATTTTTATGGGAGATACAGGTTCATTATTTTTGGGCGCGCTTGTAGTATCTATTTCTTTCTTGATTAACAACGTTTTATTGGTTTTTGTATATGGTTTTGTATTCTTTTGTGAGGCAATTTCTGTTATTTTACAAGTTTGCTATTTTAAGATTACAAAGGGCAAACGTTTGCTAAAAATGGCACCTTTGCATCACCATTTAGAAAAATGTGGATTTAGCGAAGTGAAAATCGTTTTATTATTATCATTTATAAATCTAATCTTTTGTATTTTAGCGATTTTTGGAATAGGTAATATATGAGAAAAACACTATTTGATATAAACATATACAAAGATAATGATGAGTTAAAAGAAAATTTGCCTAAAAAAAGAATAGATAAACTACTTTTGGCTTTTATTATCACACTTTTGTTTTTGGGAACATTAATGATTTTCAGTGCCAGTTATCCATATGCTTCAATTCATTATGGAGACGGGGCATATTACATAAAAAGACAGATTGTATTTTTATCTGTTGGAATTTTTGTAATGATAATATTTAGTAAAATTTCGATAGATTTTTATAGAAAAATATCACCTGCATTTTATTGGATATCCATTGCAATGTTAATAATTGTTCTTTTTGGTGGTTTTTCAGAGGGTGTTGCAAAAAGATGGCTTGGAATACCTGGAACTCCTCTTTCTTTTCAACCATCTGAATTGATGAAATTAGGCATAATTCTAATTTTATCTTGGTATGTCGAGAAAAATTTTATTGATAAAAATGGAATTCTCAAAGAAATAATCATACCAGGATTGATGCTTTTTGGTGCGTGTGGTCTTGTTTTGCTTGAAAAGCATTTGTCTGGAACTATAATAATTGCATTAATTGGTGTAAGTGTATTATTCATAGGTGGAGCAAGCGTAAAGAAGATGCTTTCAATATACGGAATTACAGCATTTCTTGGCGGAATCGTGTTTTTGCTTACAAATAGTTACGCTATGAAAAGAATAGAGTCTTTTTTAAATCCAAATGCAGATGTTTTAAGTGATAAATGGCAAACAACACAGGGATTGTATGCAATAGGATCAGGTGGCTTTTTTGGCCTTGGTTTATTTGAAAGCAGACAAAAGTACAGTTATGTATCCGAACCTCAAAATGACTTTATTTTTACTATATGGTGCGAAGAATTAGGTTTTTTAGGGGCAATATTTTTAATTGTATTGTTTTTGCTTCTAATATGGAGAGGTTATAACATTGCGCTTCGTGCAGAAGATACCTTTTCATCGCTTGTTGCGTTTGGAATAACAAGTCAAATAGCAATTCAATCGTTTTTAAATATGCTTGTAGTGACTGATTTGATACCAAATACGGGCATTTCATTACCATTTTTTTCATATGGTGGAAGTTCACTTGTTATATTACTTGCAGAAATGGGAATACTTTTATCAGTATCAAGAAATTCAAGAATAAAAAGGGGATGATTAGGTGCGAGTTCTATTTTGTGGTGGAGGGACGGCAGGACATGTGAATCCTGCTATTGCCATTGCACAAACGATATTAAGAAATTCACCATCATCAGAAATTGCATATGTAACAACCAAAGGTGGAATAGAAAACAAACTTGTTTCTTTTAAAAAGTTTGAAATTGAAATGGCAGGATTAAAAAGATCGTTATCACTTTCAAATATAAAAACGGTTTTCTTAACTTTGAATGCAATAAAAGTATCGAAAGAAATAATTAAAGATTTTAAACCTGATATCATAGTCGGAACTGGTGGCTATGCGTGCTTTCCCGTGATTTTTGCAGGGCATTCTTTAGGAGTAAAAACAGTTGTTCATGAATCTAATGCAATTCCAGGAAAAGCCTTAAAAATGCTTGAAAAAAAAGTAGACAGAGTGTTTTTGAATTTTAAAGAAGCAAAAAAGTATTTAAAGTGTAAAGGAAAAATCGTTCATACAGGAAACCCAATCAGGGAAAGTTTTGGTATGCTTGACAAAAATGTCGCAAAAACAAAACTTGGCATAAAAGAAAAATATGTGATTCTTTGTTATGGTGGCTCACTTGGAGCAAGAGCAATAAACGAAGGTGCGTTACAATTAATAGAAAATTTGATTATTGAAGACAAGAATATAAGATTTATTTGGGCAAGTGGAAAAAATGAGTATAAAGATATGTATTATCTATTGAAAGACAAAGGTTTTGACAGTTTAAAAAACCTTGAATTCAATGAATATATATATGATATGGCAGAAAAGATTGCTTGTGCTGATGTTGTTATATGTAGGTCGGGAGCAATGAGTATTTCAGAGTTGGCATTTTGTAAAAAATGCGCTATTTTAGTCCCCTCTCCAAATGTTGTAGATAATCATCAATACAAAAATGCGAAGGCTTTAAGCAGTGTTTCTGCCGCGATTCTTCTGCCAGAGAGTGAAATGTTCAATCTTACTGATATCGTTAAAGAATTATTAGAAAATGATGATAAAAGATTTTTATATTCTCAAAAAATATCAAAGTTTAATATTAATGATGCAAATAAAATCATTTATAACGAAATAAGAACTCTTTTAAAAGAAGGAAAAAGATAATCTTGGAAAATAAAATTCCTTGACATGAATAACTAATTATGATATCATAAAAATATAATAAAATTTTTATAAAAGGAAAAACAAAATGTTTGGAAATGTAAAAAAAGTCATATTTTTTGTGCTTATCGTTCTTTTGTCTTTCTCTATTATGTCATGTGGTGAAGAAAAGGCAACTTTTTCAATCCCTGGTTCTGTTGCTGATG
>JAZSDJ010000102.1:0-7596 GCA_045531105.1 Eubacteriales bacterium
TATTAAAAAAAAAATCAATAAAAAAAGCAAAAGAGGTGTTGACTAAGCAACACCTCAAACTTTTTAGTCAATAAGACTGATTTCGTGGCCACATTCAGCGGATTTGTAAAGCGCTTCAAGAATTTTAACCATATTTACACCTTGTTCAGGTGTAAAGTCGGGTTCGCATTTTCCTGTGATAACATCAATAAAGTGACGAATATTTGCCTCATGATGTGGCATACAGTTGTAATCATCAATGCAAGGATTGAGATTTACATTAGTGCCGTATTCCTCAGTGAACACCTCAAATTTTCTGTCAAGCCCCGACATTCTTGAACCTGCTTTTTCACCGCGAAGTTCAACAAACATTTGGTCTCCTGGAATATTAGATGCCCAAGAAAATTCAATCTGCAAGCAAGCGCCATTATCAAAACGAATAAAGCCCATTGCTAAATCTTCAACATCGGTTTTTGAATAAGAAGTGTGTGCAAATTTTGAATATGTAGAACCGCTTACAGTCACAGGTTTAACATTACCCATAAGATATATAGCAAGGTCAATAATGTGAACGCCAAGATCAATAAGAGGTCCACCACCAGATTGGGCTTTGTCAGTAAACCAACCACCCCAACCAGGAATACCACGGCGTCTTATCCAACCACAACGACCTGCGTAAATTTCGCCCATTTTTCCATCAGCAATAAATTCTTTTAAGAATTTTGTCGTAGGGCGATAACGGTTGTTTCTAATAGCCATATAAACCTTGCCGTTTCGCTCAGAAGCCTCTTTCATCTTTTCAGCCTCAATTACATTTATAGCATCAGGCTTTTCAGTAAGAACATGAACTCCTGCATCAAGTGCATATACTGCTGCAATCGAGTGAATGTTGTTAGGAGTACAAATATCAACACAGTCAAGTTTTTCTGTGTCAATCATTTTCTTAAAATCAGTGTAAAAACTTGCATTTGGGTATCTGTCTTTGAGAGAATTTAATTTTTCCTCGTCAATATCGCAAATAGCAACGATTTCGCAATCATCAATTTTATCAAACGCAGGCAAGTGTCCACCACGACACATTTTACCCGCACCAATAATGCCAACTCTTATCATTTTTCTATTCTAGCCACCCAAGGACACTCCAATGTAGGAATTCTGTAAACAGGATTTGCCCATCTTACAGCGTTTGTGATAATCTTTTGAATGTTTTCGTTGTAGAAAGTAGGGAAAGTTTCGTGACCTGGTTGGAGATAGAATACCTTGCCATTTTCTCTGTGCCAAATGCAACCAGAACGGAACACCTCACCACCATTGTACCAACCAATAAGAAGAAGTTTATCAGGGTCAGGAATACCAAAAGGCTCTGTGTAAGTTTCTTCTGTTTCAAGTTCGAAATATCTGTCTGTGATACCTTCCATAATAGGATGGTTGTGGTCGATAACCCAAAGACGTTCTTTGTCGTTGCTTTCTCTCCAACCGAGATTACAAGTTGTGCCCATAAGCAACTTGAATGGTTTTGAGTGGTGAGCAGAGTGAAGGAAAATAATTCCCATTCCGCGAAGAACCGCTTCTTTTACCTTTATAGCGATTTCGTCAGGAACGTCACCATGCTTTACATGCCCCCACCAAATCATAACATCGGTATTTTCCAAAAGTTCATCTGTGATACCGCAATTTTCATCGTCAAGAGTGATGGTCTTAACCTCGATATCATCATTTTTACCAAGGAATTCAGCGATGGCCTCGTGAATACCATTAGGGTAAAGCGCTTTTACTTTTTCATCATGTTTTTCGTGACAAAATTCATTCCAAACTGTAACTTTAATCATAATTAAAAATCCTTTCGTTTTTGTTACCAAAAAAAGTATATCATATAAATATGATAAATTCAAGAGATTGCCCAAAAAATATTGACTTTTTTGGCGATAAATGTTAGCATATTAATATGAGAACAAAAAACACGAAAAGAGAACAAAATGGTACATATAGGAAACGACTGGGACAAGGTTTTAGATGGCGAGTTTGAAAAGGACTACTACCTAAAAATTCGTGAGATTTTGAAAAATGAATATTTTTCACGAACAGTTTTCCCACCGATGCACGATATTTTCAACGCACTTAAATATACACCATATAGTGAAACAAAAGTTGTAATTATCGGTCAAGACCCATATCATGAGATAGGACAAGCGCACGGACTTTCTTTTTCTGTAAGAAAAGGAATAAAAATCCCACCATCACTTGTAAATATTTATAAGGAACTAAATAGTGATATAGGAATGAAAACCCCAACCCATGGAGAACTCACTTCTTGGGCAAAGCAAGGGGTTTTGCTCCTTAATGCAACTCTTACCGTTCGTCAGTCCGAGGCAAATAGCCATAAGGACATCGGTTGGGCAATCTTCACTGACGAAGTGATAAAAAAACTCGCAAAATGCGAAAATCCAATAGTCTTTATTCTTTGGGGCGCAAACGCACGAAGCAAAAAGAAATATATAACAAACAAAAATCATTTAATAATAGAAAGCGCACATCCGTCGCCACTCTCCGCATATAACGGATTTTTCGGAAGTAAACCTTTTTCAAGGGCAAATAACTTCCTTGTGGCAAACGGAAGAACACCAATAAATTGGAATAGCGTAAATGAGGAGTAATTTATGAAGACATCAACAGAAATATGGTCAAGCGCTAATGTAGTAGGCGAAGAAAAAGCAATCGAACTTATCGCAAAAGCAGGCTTTGATGCGTGGGATTTTTCAATGTTCGAAATGGCTCGGATTGATTGGAGAACATATAAAATAATTGATAAACCACACCCACTCAACGGAAATGATTATTTGAATTTTGCAAAAAAACTTCGTAAAATAGGCGAAGATAACGGAATTCATTGCAACCAATCGCACGCACCATTTCCATCACTTGTAGAGGGAATGAAGGATTACCTTAAAAGAGCGATAGAGTGTACTGCAATAGCAGGTGGAAAAATTTGTATCATTCACCCTGATAATAACAAAACAGCCGAGCAAAATGCAGAATTTTATTTTGAACTTTTGCCTTTTGCAAAGGAACACAATGTCAAAATCGCGACAGAGAATATGTGGAACTGGGAAAGTGGCGCGCCAACTGCTTGTTCTGCCGCTTGCTCACACCACGATGATTTTGTAAAACACATAAAAACCGTAAACGACCCTTACCTTGTTGCTTGTCTTGATATAGGCCACGCTGAAATGGCAGGACTTGACACAAGCGCAGAGAAAATGATATATGCACTTGGAGATAGTCTTCAAGCACTTCATATTCACGATAATGATAAACTCGGTGATAGCCACCAAATCCCATTCTCAATGAATATTGATTGGAATATGGTTGCCAAAGCCCTAAAAGGTGCAAACTATAAAGGCTATCTAACTCTTGAAGCCGACAGATATATCGGCTCAAAAAATCCAACCACCGAAGACGAGGTTTTAAACCTCTTGAAAGACCTTCATAACGCCGTTTCAAAACTTGGAGAAATGATTAAAAACGCATAAATATAAAAATCAGACTGTCAAAGAGACAGCCTGATTTTTTTGTTATTTAAGCACCATAATAGGTTTCTTCGTGGAAGGCATGCTCGTAAACAGTATACGAATTACCCTTGTAGTTTTCAGGGT
Source organism: Eubacteriales bacterium (assembly GCA_045531105.1). Classification (GTDB taxonomy): domain Bacteria; phylum Bacillota; class Clostridia; order Oscillospirales; family CAG-272; genus RGIG2000. The sequence continues at coordinate 3,633 of JAZSDJ010000102.1, forward strand.
GTGTTAAAGTACTATCTAAACCAACATAACCCATGAGATAATAATTTCCACCATATGTCATAAATACATAATCATCAACAATGTCAATTATACTTGTGGAAGTAGCGGAGGTGTGAACCACTTTTGCATAATAACCCAAAGTTCCTTGATCTTTTCCACTTGTTCCAGTAGTTACACTTATGTAAGGGGAAAGATTATAAATTTCAACCAAGTTTACGCAACCATCGTTGTAAACAGTATCCCACTCGGTATAGTTATAACCAAAAGCACCTGTTTCGATATTTGAAACATTAGTTCCAATAGTCAAACTTGCAAGAGCGTAGCAACGAGTAAATGTGAATTTCTTAATAGTTTGAACGCCGTTTCCAACATTTACTTTGGCTAAATTTATACATTCATTGAAAGCCCCTTCGCCCAAAGTAGTAACACTGTCGGGAAGAGTTATACTGCCAAGTCTTGTGCAAGCCTTGAATGCGTATTCTTCGATAGTTTTACAAGAACTGTTTTCTTCAAAAATTACACTTTTTATGAATGATGATGAGTTTGTAGAATAAGTAGTTCCTTCATATATACTTAAAAGAGCACTGGAAAATAGATATTTTGGAATTTTTGTAACATTTTTACCAATAGTTAAAACAATGCCTTTTTCACTTCCTGCGTATTCGAAAATTTCTCCATAGCGTTCGTAACTTACACCCTCAAAAATATAAATAGATGCCTCGGATTTTGCACTTATAGCGTTGAAATTTATTTTTTCAAGTGAAGAACAATAATTAAATGCGCCACTCTTTATAGCAGTAATGCTTTCAGGAATTGTAATATTTTTGATTTTAGTTCCGTAAAAGGCATTTTCACCAATGCTTTCACAAACACAGTTTTCTGCAAAATTAATCGCTGTTATATTAATTGAACCGGTTGGAACATTTTCTCCTTCCCAACTTGTATTAAATTGTGGGCAGAAGAGATAGTCTGGTATTTTCTTTACGTTTTTACCGATATTTACAGTAATTCCAGTTCCATTGTTTCCTGAATTTAAGAAGATACAATCAACATACTTGAAAGAATAGTCATAGCCAGAACTTGATTTCAATTCTAAATCATTCATTTCGATAGCGTTGAAGTTAATTTCTTTAATGGTATCGCAATTTCCGAATGCACCAGCACCAATGGCCTTTATGCTTTCAGGAATATTAACAGTTTCAAGAAAATCGCAGTTTTGGAAAACATTGCTTCCGATTTCTTCACAAACACTTCCTTCTTCAAACACAAGGGTTTTTATTTTAGCACTGATTGAAGAATTAGTACCCTGATTGGTGAAAGTAGGAAGGAGTTTTGTCACCTTTTTACCTATTGTCAAAGTAATGCCTGTGCCATCTATACCGCAATTTAAAAATGGAGAAACTCCACCATTATATTCACAGTTGATAGCGTTGAAATTGATTTTTTCTATTTTTGAACAGCCATCAAATGCTTGTGAACCTATATTAGTTATTGTTTCAGGAATTATTAAAGTTGTAAGCGATGAACAATTTCCAAAAGAGTTAGAACCTATCGTTGTTAATCCTGTTCCAAAGTTTAAACTTGTGGCAGAAGAACAACCCGAGAATGCATTATCACCAACAGTAATTATATTGTTTGGAATATTAATTGATTTAAGCGAAGAACATTTTCTGAAAACTCCATTTTCTATTTTTGTGAGTTTTTCTGGAATAGTTACACTTTCAAGAGCGGAGCATTCTGCAAAAGCATCTTCGCCAATAGAAGTTGTACTATTTGGTATAACTAATGATTTGAGTGCGTTACAACCAGAGAAAGCATTTTTGCCTATCGAAACGACATTTTCTGGAATAGTTATGCTTTCCAAACTATTACATGAACTAAAAGCGTAGTTTCCAATAGACAAAAGAGAACTTGGCAAAATTACACTCTTGACAGGAGCATCAAAGAAAGCATTTTCACCAATTATCGTGATTCCTTCGGAAAGGGTGATTTTTGTTAATTCTTTACCTTTGAAAACGCCTTCTGCAACAGTACAAGGCTTACCATTGTAAGTTCCTGGTATTACTATTTCAGTTGCACTTCCTTCGTATTTTACCAAAATAGCGCTGTCCCTGTAAACCAAATATATAAATTCGTTTTCATCTTTTTCGAGAGAAGAGTCTGAAATTAAAGTGGAATGAATTACAAGCGCACATCGAGCGATGTCACCATAGGTGTTAGAGCCTTTTTCAAATTCCAAATCAGAGAGATTTACAACTTCGTAGAGTTGGGAACAGTTATAAAATGCATTGTTTCCAATTTCAGCAACACCCGAACCAACTGTAATACTTGACATAGATGAACAGTTTTCAAATGCACTTTCTCCAATTTTTGTAACTTTGGCAGGAATTTTGATGCTTTGTAGAGCAGTACAATCCTTAAAAGCTTTTGCTTTGATTTCGGTTATATCAGTTGGCAATGTTATTTTTTTCATAGTTGTATTGCCTTGGAATATAGTTCCAATATCTGTAATGCCGTCAGGAAGAATAATTTCTTCCGCACTTGAAGTCCAAGAATTTAAAACTCCGTCGACAATTTCACCATTTATGTTAAGTGGTTTTGTAGCCGAGTATTCAGTAATGGCATCTTTCCATGTAAGGTCGCAAGAAGAACCATTTACAGATATTTTCATTATTTGTTGGGAAGTGAATGTAGAATAATAACTTCCGTCTTCAAATTTAACAGAATATTCGATTGCTCCTGCGCGACTTGTTATTTTAACATCTGTTTTTCCTTCTGTTGTAATGGTGTAGCCATCAAGAGAATCAAGACCCAAATCAAGTTCTTTTACAATTTTTTCTTCGGTAGCATAATCATTTTCAAATTCGTAAACATGGTTCTTGTCAAAGAAAATCTCAACAACCTTGTCACCACTGAAACGAATCATTATGAACTTGTATGGTTTTTCTTCGAGTTTTGAATAAATTTCATCATATTTTTCAAGCGCTTCTTCGAGTTTTTCCTCGTCATCACCCATCATAGCGTCTTCAACATCTTTGTCGGCTTTTGCCATCTTTTTGGCGATTTTCTTTTCATACCAATAAAAAATATCACCATCTTCATTTTCAGAAGTGTTTTCGCCGAGAATATCAATAACCTCACTGACGTCCATTCCAAGTTCTATCTTTGAAACTCTACTGGTTTTAAAAATGTTTGTAAGATTGACAATGAGAATGATAGCGAGAACAATAGCAAGAATTGAAGCCGTAGCAACAATAATACATTGTTTCATATGCGACAAGAAGAATTCTTTGCATTTGTTAAAGATGGATTTTGTTTTTTCAACAAATTTATTTGAGTTTTTAGGTGGCTTTTGCATGTCGCAACCACATTCTGGGCAAAAAGGGCTTGTTGCAACCGCACCACACTTGGGACATTTTGGTGGTTCGCTTATGTTTATACCACAATTTGGGCAAAACTTGCTTTCCGCTTCTTGTCCACATTTTGGACATTTGTTCATTTTTCTTTCTCCTTTTCGATAAATGATACTTTTATTTTATCATACGAAAGAGTAGAAATCAAGAAAAACATACAAAAGGTTAATGCCAAAATTACATAAAATTAATTGCTTCTTTATTACATTTCAAAAATATAAAATTAACACAATTCAAACCGATTTTAGTTGTCATTTTTTCGCGACATCTGTTCGTTGACAATAGTGTACTTGCATGATAAAATAAAATCACAAGGAACACAAAAATCAACCGAACGAAAGGAAAAAGAAAAATGAAAATCAAATCACTTGAAAAAAGATACAATAAACTCGTAAACAAAGCGTTCAATAAAAAACTCACCGAACAAGAATATGAAAGAACAATGGAAGAAATAAGAGAACTCGAAATCAAAATGTTCAAAACCCAACTCGTTTGAAGAAAATCAAAAAGCAAGTCGGAGGCCAAGCGGTCTTAGGAAGACAACAGGTCAA
>JAZSDJ010000080.1:0-1743 GCA_045531105.1 Eubacteriales bacterium
GAAGAGCGTTTGGTGTATGCCAAACTATGACCGAATTTATTATTCCTGATACAGTAACAGAAATAGGTACAACCGAAACCGTATTTGAGTCTTGCACAGCACTTAAAAAGGTTGTGTTCCCATCTGGCGCTGTTTCAGTTGGTGATTATGCATTTGAAAAATGCACTGCCCTTACTGATGTTTGGATGCCAGGCGCAGGCTCTACCTTTGCTGCACAGGTTTTTGGACAATGTGGTTCAAGTCTATCAGTTAATTTCTACTTCACAACTGCAACAAGCACAATTACAATTTCTAATGAGAATAACAACAAAGACCCATTTATCACAGCAATTAAGGCAACAAGCGACGAAAGAATTAAATACAACACACCACTTTCAACAAAGTGTACTGTATTCCTTGGTGGACACAATGCATCTGACAACAGCAACTGTGAGGTTGATATTAATTGTACAAGATGCGAAGATTTGATTTCAGCAAAGAAAACACACGTACTTGTAGTTAGCATCGCTTATCCAAACGGATTTGCAAGCGTTGGTACAAAAACAACCGATTGTACAAATGATTACTGTACCGCAGTTGACAAAGAAGAGGTCGCTCCTATTATTGTAACCGCTCTTGGCTATTCTTACAAAGAAAGCGGAACGAGTGGACTTTGTGGTGGATTTGATATTGACACAGTCGCTCTTAAAGCGTACAAAGATGCCAACCCTGGTAAAGCGGTAACTGTTAGCGTATTGATTGCTAATCCAAACAACTTGAACCAAGAAATTCTTCTTAACGCAGAAGGCGTTTATGTGTTGAAACAAGATGCAACAAAGGGCGCAGTTCAAATCGACCTTACTAATAGCGTTTATTCAACCGTTGAGTATAAAGTTTCTGGATTTACTCTTGATAATATGCAAAATCTTGAACTTTGCTTCGCAGTAGTTGTAAAAGATGGTGACAAGGTTTACACCATTCAATCACAAAACAATGTAGGTGGTAGCGCAGTTACAAAGAACACTTACAGTGCAAACGGAATTACACTTTACTCCGTAACAGTAAAGACTGTTGCACCTGACTTTGTGGCAGGATTAGAACAACCAGCGGAATAAACAAATAAAAATTAAAAGCAGAGAAATTTGATTTTCTCTGCTTTTTGCTTTCTAAATCTATTTACAAAAGTAAATAAGTGTGATAAAATAATGACATTAAAGGAATTAAAAGGGGCATACTATGAAAGAAAAGACAAACAAAATTAAACTTTTAAAACTTTGGGAACTTCTCACACAACAAACAGATGCAGAGCATCCAATGTCAACGCCTGAAATTCTTGAAAAACTCAAAGAAATGGGCATTGATTGCGATAGAAGAACCCTTTATGACGATATTAAAACCCTTAACGCTTTTGGCTACGAGGTTGAATGTAGTCGTGGCGCGTCAAACGAGTATAGTGTAGATGTTGGTGCGTTTGATTTGACAGAACTTCGCATTTTGATGGACGCGGTTCAAGCCTCTAATTTTATCACCGAGAAAAAGACAGCGGTCCTTGTTGACAAAATCGCGCAACTTGCAGGAAGTCACAGAGCCGAGATTTTGAAACAAAACATAGTTGCTTTTAACAATACTAAAAGTCAAAACGAGCATATATATTATGCTGTAAATGAAATTGCCACAGCGATAAATGAAGGCAAAAAAATCGAGTTCATATATTTTAATTACGACTCAAATCGCGAGCGCGTTTATCGAAAAAATACACAGGAC
>JAZSDJ010000029.1:0-2856 GCA_045531105.1 Eubacteriales bacterium
TACACGGTTGAGTGCAACCATCTTCTCTTGAAGGTCAAGAGTGGATGCGTCAATCTTTGTTGCCATTTTAATTTCTCCTCTGTGTTTAATTAATTAAGTGAATTAAACAGTGTACAAACCGATTCTTACCTTGGGTGAGAATTAGAACTTAAGTCCGCCTTCTCTTGCTCCCTCTGCAAGCTCCGATACACGTCCGTGATAAACATAACCGCCACGGTCAAATACTACTGTGTCGATTCCTTTTGCAAGTGCTTTTTCAGCAATCATAAGGCCCACTTTCTTTGCTGCCTCTTTATTGCTACCAATTCCTTCGAAACCAGCCTCCTGAGTAGAAGCGGAAACGAGTGTTACTCCTGCTACGTCGTCAATGATTTGGCAAGAGATATTCTTATTTGAACGATATACGCAAAGACGTGGACGCTCTGCTGTTCCGGAAATCTTTCCACGAACTCTTGCATGTCTTTTAAGTCTTTGTGCGTTGCTATCTTTTCTTGATACCATCTTTTTCCTCTCCTTTCATTATTTGCCGGTTTTACCGGATTTACGACGAATTTTTTCGCCTTCATACTTGATACCTTTACCCTTGTATGGTTCAGGCGCTCTCTTTGAGCGAATAAACGCTGCTGTTTCACCAACGAGTTGCTTATCAATTCCTTTTACGATGATGGTGTTAGCATCAGGTGTTTGGAATTCGATACCAGCAGGTGCGTCAACTACAACTGGGTGTGAATAACCGTGTGTGAGGTTGAGGCTCTTACCAGCCATTGCTACTCTGTAACCAACGCCGTTTACTTCAAGTTTCTTTGAATAGCCTTCTGTTACACCTACTATCATATTGTAGATAAGTGTTCTTGTAAGGCCATGAAGTGAACGATCTTCTTTGTCGTCAGATGGACGAGCAACTGTGATAACATTTGCGTCCATATTAACATTCATTCTGTTATGATAATTTTGAGTTAATGTACCCTTAGGACCTTTTACGGTAATTACATAGTTAGCGGTGTCGATGTTTACATCTACGCCAGCAGGAACATTAATCGGAGCTCTTCCTATTCTTGACATGTTCTTTTCCTCCTATAATTACCAAACAAATGCGAGAACTTCGCCGCCAACGTTTTCACGTCTTGCTTGTTTGTCTGTGATAATGCCCTTTGATGTGGATACGATTGCGATACCAAGGCCGTTCATAACCTTTGGCATATCTTCGCAGTTTGAGTAGATACGAAGACCAGGTCTTGAAACTCTACGAATACCGTGAATAACTTTTGCCTTGCCGTCGTATTTAAGTGTAATTCTGATTACACCTTGTTTGCCGTCTTCGATAACGGAAACTGCTTTAATATAACCTTCTTCAAGAAGGATGTCAGCGATTGCCTTCTTCATATTTGAAGCAGGAACGTCAACTGTTTCGTGTTTTGCATTGCTCGCATTTCTGATTCTTGTGAGCATATCTGCGATTACATCTGAAATTTGCATTTTATTTTCTCCTTTATGCAAGTATATTTTCTTGCTGCCACTTTATAAGTGGCGGCATATCGGTGGTTAAACAATTTCGTGTTTCCTTCCGATAGATTGGAGTGAATACTTTCGTATTCTGTTGGTTTTACCAACTTGCTTTCTTTACGCCTGGGATTTCGCCAGCATAAGCACGCTCACGGAAGCAGATACGGCAAATGCCATATTTACGAAGGTAACCGTGAGGTCTTCCACAGATTTTGCAACGATTGTATTCTCTTGTTGAGAATTTTTGCTTCTTCTGTTGTTTGAGTACCATTGCTTTCTTAGCCATTTTCGATCCTCCAATTATTTAGCAAATGGAGCGCCCATAAGTGCGAGCAACTCTTTTGCTTCTTCGTCGGTTGTTGCGGTTGTTACGAATGTGATATCCATACCACGGATCTTCTCAACTTTATCGTACTCGATTTCTGGGAAAATCAACTGTTCGCGAAGACCCATTGAGTAGTTACCATGACCGTCGAAACCGTTAGGATTGATACCCTTGAAGTCACGAACTCTTGGAAGAGCGAATGTGAAGAGTCTGTCCATAAACTCATACATTTTCTCACCACGAAGTGTAACCTTAACACCAATCTTTACACCCTCACGGAGTTTAAAGTTAGCAACGGATTTTCTTGCGTAAGTAGGAACTGCTTTTTGTCCTGCGATAAGTGAAATTTCGTCGATGATGCTGTCGATAACTTTTGAGTTATCTTTTGCATCGCCTGCACCAACGTTGATTACGATTTTGTTAAATCTTGGAATCTGCATTGGGCTTTTGTAGTTGAACTTGCTCATGAGAGCAGGAGCAACTTCATTTTTATATACTTCTGCAAATCTTGCCATTTTAAGTTACCCCCTATTAAAGTTCCTTTCCGCATTTTGCACAAACACGGATTTTTTTGCCATCTTCAATCTTGTGTGCAACTCTTGTAGCCTTGTCACAAGCATTGCAATAGATTTGAACTTTTGAAGCGTACATAGCGCCTTCAACTTTGATAATACCGCCTGCTTCGCCTTGTCTTCTTGGTTTTGTGTGCTTTGTTACGATGTTAGCACCTTTAACAATAACCTTCTTTTCGTCTGGGCTTACAGCGAGTACTTCGCCTTTAACACCTTTATCGTCACCGGAGATAACAATAACTGTGTCGCCTGTTTTAACATGCATCTTATTCATTATTATTTACCTCCAATTAAAGTACTTCTGGTGCGAGGGAAAGTATCTTTGTGAATTCTTTTTCACGAAGTTCTCTTGCCACTGGGCCAAAGATACGAGTTCCTCTTGGTGTTTTATCTTCTTTTACTATAACTGCTGCGTTCTCATCGAACTTAATGTAAGAACCATCTGCACGGTGAACA
>JAZSDJ010000150.1:0-3597 GCA_045531105.1 Eubacteriales bacterium
TGTTTTTCAAGGATTTGGGTCTTCGCGCACCGGATTATTACCTTGGCGTAGTAGGCGAAAATCTTGGTCAAACAATGGGAAATGTGATTTCGAAATCTTATGAGTTGATGAGTCTGGTGAAACCGGATGCGGTGATCGTTCTTGGAGATACGAATTCTTGTCTCTCTGTCATTTCTGCAAAGAGACTTAAAATCCCGGTGTTCCATATGGAAGCGGGAAATCGTTGTAAAGACGAATGCTTGCCAGAGGAAACAAACAGGAGAATTGTTGATATAATTTCCGATGTTAATCTTGCGTACTCGGAACACGCAAGACGCTATTTGATTGAATGTGGACTCCCAAAAGAGAGAACTTATGTTACAGGAAGCCCTATGGCAGAAGTGCTAAGCAAAAATATTAAAAATATTGAGGACTCCAATATTCTTTCAAATTTAAATTTGAAACCTAAAAAATATATTCTTTTGTCTGCTCATAGAGAAGAAAATATTGATACAGAAAAGAATTTTATATCTTTATTTACAGCAATAAATGCATTGGCTGAAAAATATGATATGCCCATACTTTATTCTTGTCATCCAAGAAGCAGAAACAAATTAGAAGAAAGTGGATTTGAACTTGATAAAAGAGTAATAAAGCACAAACCCCTTGGCTTTCACGATTATAATAATCTACAAATGAATGCCTTTGCAGTTGTTTCTGATAGTGGAACACTTCCAGAAGAATCAAGTTATTTTACTTCTGTTGGTAAACCATTCCCAGCAGTATGCATTAGGACCTCAACGGAGCGCCCAGAAGCACTTGATAAGGGTTGTTTTGTCTTGGCTGGAATTGATAGAGACTCGCTTCTTCAAGCGGTAGAAACTGCCGTTAAAATGAATGAAAACGAATGTTTTGCTTTGCCTGTTCCAGATTATATTGATGAAAATGTTTCAACTAAGGTTGTAAAAATAATTCAATCTTATACAGGTATTGTAAATAAAATGGTTTGGAGAAAATATTAATATGCAAAAAAGGTTTAACCAATTTGGTTAAACCTTTTCTTTATTTTAGAATATATTTTGGCTCGGAAAGTCCTTTTATGCAATCTCCGGAAATGATTGCCTTAGCAACATCTGTTCGAGAAGGCAATTCATACATTATTGAAGTCATGGTTTCTTCCATAATTGCTCTAAGACCACGAGCGCCTGTTGAACGCTCTAAGGATTTTTCAGCAACAGCGAGAAGCGCATCGTCGGTGAATTCAAGTTCAATGCCATCAATCTCAAAAAGTTTTGCATATTGTTTAACAATAGAGTTTTTAGGCTCTTTCAAGATTTTAACAAGAGCATCTTTATCAAGATTTTCAAGCCCAACAATTACAGGAAGACGTCCAACGAGTTCGGGAATTAAACCATATTTTACGATATCGTGAGCAGTGACATCCTCAAACACTTTTGAAGATAAGTCTTTTTTCTTGCTTTTAACATCTCCACCAAAGCCCATAAGTTGTTTGCCTTTTCGTGATTCTATTATTTCTGCAAGTCCATCAAAAGCACCACCACAAATAAACAGAATATTTTCAGTATTTATTTTAATGAACTCTTGATTAGGATGTTTTCTTCCACCTTGGGGAGGCACATTAGAAACTGTACCTTCAAGAATTTTAAGAAGTGCTTGCTGTACACCTTCTCCCGAAACATCACGAGTGATAGAGCGATTTTCGCTTTTTCTTGAAATTTTGTCTATTTCATCAATATAAATAATACCTTTTTCGGCTTTACTTATATCGAAATCAGCGGCTTGAATAAGTCTTAGAAGAATATTTTCCACATCTTCACCAACATAACCAGCCTCTGTTAGAGTAGTTGCATCAGCGATTGCGAAAGGCACTTTAAGAGCGCGTGCAAGAGTTTGAGCAAGGTAAGTTTTACCAACGCCAGTTGGACCGATAAGCAAAACGTTACTTTTTTGAATGTCTACGTCATTCGAATTTTGCTCTTTCTTTTCGTTGTATAAAATTCGCTTATAGTGATTATATACGGCTACGGAAAGCGTAATTTTCGCTTTATCTTGACCAATTACATATTCATCAAGCATTGCTTTGATTTCCGCAGGAGTGGAAAGAGAAGATAGGGACATTGTATCGTTAGGATTTTGATTTGAAGAACTATCGAGATACTCGTCAATAATCATTGAACAAGCATCGACGCATTCGTCACAAATACAAGCACCATGAGGAGAAGGAATAAGCAATTCAACATCTTTTTCACTTCTGCCACAGAAAGAACATCTTTTGATTTCGCTCATTATTAAACTCTCTTATCAATTACTTTATCAATCAAACCATAAGCCATAGCATCGTTTGCAGACATAAAGTTATCACGTTCTGTGTCGCGTTCAATAACTTCAATAGGTTGATTTGTGTTGCTGGAAAGAATGGAATTAAGTCTTTCTCTTGTTTTGAGAATGTGATCAGCGTGAATTTTGATATCAGTCGCTTGACCACGAGCGCCGCCCAAAGGTTGATGAATCATAATTTCACTATTAGGAAGGGCAAGACGTTTTCCCTTAGCACCAGAAGAAAGAAGAAAAGCGCCCATGCTTGCAGCCATACCAACACAAATTGTTGAAACATCGCATTTGATATAGTTCATAGTATCATAAATAGCCAAACCGGCAGAAACGCTTCCACCAGGGCTGTTAATGTAAAGACAAATATCTTTGTCTGGATCTTTCGCTTCAAGGAAGAGAAGTTGTGCAATTACAAGAGATGCAGTAGTATCATTTACTTCGTCGCAAAGGAATACAATTCTGTCTTCCAAAAGTCTTGAATAAATGTCAAAAGAACGTTCACCTCTGTTACTTTGTTCAATTACAACTGGAACATATGCCATAATTAAAAATCTCCTTTATTTAAAGTTTAAAATTACCGCTGTATTTATTTAAACACAGCGGTAATGAATTTCAAAAGATTAAGTTTACGCTTTTATAACTGCGTTTGCTTTAACAAAATCAACCGCTTTCTTTACGCACAAATCTGCTTTGATAGCATCTGCCTCAACGAGTTCTTTAACTTTATCAGCATCCAATCCGTAAGCAGTAGCGAGATTTCCGTATTCAGCCTCGATTTCTTCATCGGTAGCATCAATACCTTCAAGTTCGTAAATCTTTTCAAGAGCAAGACGAGTCTTAACTTGTCTTTCAGCCATTGGCATAAATTGCTCACGGAGAGATTCAAGAGTTTGACCAGTATATTTGCAGTAAGTAGCGAGATCAAGACCTTGCATTCTAAGTCTTGAATCATAATCGCGAACGAAGTTTTCTGTTTCTGCTTCAAACATAGCAGTAGGAATGTCGGCAACAAGAGCGCTAACCAAAGCATCAATAATTTGAGCCTCAACAGCATTTTCTGCTTCTTGCTCGTTTTTCTTTTCGAGTTTTGCCTTAACATCCGCTTTATATTCATCAACTGTATCAAATTCGCTTACATCTTTAACAAATTCATCGTCAAGAGTGGGAAGTTCATTAAATTTAATTCCGTTAAGAGAAATTTTAAATATTGCTTCTTTACCAGCGAGGTCAGCGGAATGATATTCTTCTGGGAATTTAACAGTGATT
>JAZSDJ010000119.1:0-3464 GCA_045531105.1 Eubacteriales bacterium
GCGTAATAAAAGTGAACAGGCAACAGCATAGCGAGCATTCCACCAATATTATTCCAAGCACCCCACCCTACAATCAAAGATTCTTTAATGATTTTTCCATCTATAAACTGAGCATCTCTTAATAATAAGATAAGCATTTGCAAAATCAGTATGATTGAAGCCACAAATAAGACGAAAAATAGATATTCAAGAGTATCTTTACGCGAGTTTATACCTACATAAAGTAAGAAAAACATAAATGCAAGGAAAAAGACTAACAAAAGCGAAAAAGTTATATTTATAGCCTTGTAATTTGAGAAATTAAAGAATCCATTTAAAAGGAAAGCCCCAGATAAAGCAATAATTCCCCAAAATAATTTTGATTTTGGAAGGACTTTAATTAAGGCAATCTTCTTGTTAATAATTAGATTTGTAATAACAGAAGCGAAAAATAAAACTAAACAAATTATTACTACTATTAAAAAAGCAGTTGAGCCAAGTTTTCCATTAAGATAAGTTTTGTATGAAACAGTAAAGGTCACAAAACATAATGGTGCAATAATAACTCTTAAATCATCACAAACGATAACTGATAAAGCGAGCGAAATGAAAGTTAATAAAAGACCAATATATTCAAGCGAAAAAGTATGGCATAAAAAAACTATCAAAGCAAGACAAACGGGGTAGTAATAACTGTCAAAAAAAGGACATAGTTTTTTTCTGAAATTTTCCATAAAACCTTTCTTACAATCAAATCCCTGTGGAAGCACAGGGATTTACGATTGATATGAGAAATTTATTTCTTTTTTTTCTTTGGAAGAGAGTACTCATCCTCAATGTTTCCGTAAGTGTTAATGTATTTTCCGTAACCACTACTCTTGGTATATTTACCATAGTATTTTCTGTAATATCTACTATAATATGAAGATGATTTGGTTGGAACACGGTTAAGAATAGCCCCGAGAACCTTACAATTACTTTTTTCAAGTTGAGTTTTAACTTCTTTTGCAAATCTATAACCGATTTCACCAGAAGAAACAACTATTGCAGCACCATCGCAGAAATTAGAAATAACAGATGCGTCGATAACCGCGCCAAGAGGAGCGGCATCAACTATGATATAATCATATTTTTCTCTCATTTCTTTCATCAAATTCTCAAATTTAGAAGAACCGAGGAGTTCAACAGGGTTTGGCGGTACAGCGCCTGCAAAAATGATATGGAGATTTTCAAGTTGTGTTTCGTAAAGAACATCTTCAAGTTCTGCTTGTGATGAGGTGTACTCGCTAAGTCCTAAAACTTCACCTTCGTTATCGGTATAGCGCGATGAAAGAACGGATTTACGAAGGTCGGCATCAATAAGAAGTACCTTCTTCTCGGAAAGAGCAAGGGACTTTGAAAGTTCCAATGAAACAGTACTTTTACCTTCATTTTTTACGCAACTTGTAATAAGGACAGATTTAATGTCACTACCACTGAAAAGGAAGTTGGTACGAAGAGTTTTAAATGCTTCTTTTACATAATAAGAAAACTTATCATTTTCATGTACAAATGTCTTTTTCATTCTCGTTTTCCCCCTTATGCCTCTGTATCAATCTCGGGGATAACTCCGAGAACACTAAGACCGAGATAACGGTCAATATCGTCAGGTGTCTTGATTTTATCATCAAACATAAACACTACAACCAAAGCCGCACAAGCAAGAACAGCACCAACGAAGGCAGCGATAACAGCATTTCTGGCAGTGTGAATATTAGAAGGAGAAGCGCTTGCCTCGGCAAATTTTGCTTGTTTTGTTCTAATAGTTTTTATGTCCATGAAGTCTTGTACTTGTTCACCGAAAGATCTTGCTACTTCATTAGCAATATATTTAGATAACTCTGGATGTGTCGTGGTTACAGTAAATGTAACAATACAAGTTTCTTCATCAGATGTAACTTTTAGGTAAGGATAAATATCACTACCTTTAATTTGTCTTATAACATTACCCTGTGCATCTTTACAATAGAAGTCTTGGAAAGCAGGGGACTCGTTCAAGTTCTTCGCAACATCGTCACAGAACTCTTTTGTGACAAGTTCAGGACTAGTTACAGCAAGTTGTCTACCAACAGTCCAGTCACTTACCATTTGTGATGACGAAACAGTGTTATCTTGTGCATTTATAATAAAAAGGGTAGAATTAGAGGTATACATTGGTGTAATTGTACTTGTATAAATTATCGCAGCGATTGCAAAGCAAACCAAAGCGAGAATTACAATCCAAATTTTACCCAAAAGATAATTTCCGACATCTCTTATGTCAAAATCTCTTTCTTCTTTTACATTGACATTGTTTGAATCCATTTTTTACTCCTTAGTGAATGATTTTATTTTCCAATATAAAATTAGGTGTTGTTTGCGAAACGCGTTTTGCAACCTTTTCGCCATATTTTCTTTCGATAATAGAAACGGCTGATGACATTATCGGTTTGAAATTTTCAGAATCATGAGCATCAGTTGCAATCAAATCTACTAAAAACAATTTAAAAAGTTTTTTAACGAATCTCGCGCTTTTCCCCAATTTTAACCTTGTTATTGAAGATGCATTTATTTGAATAAGAATACCAATTTCTTTTAGTTCCTTAACTCTTTTTATGTCTTTTACCAAATCCACATAGCGCTCCGCATGAGCAAGAATTGGACGCACGCCTTTGCGTATCAAATTAGATAACGCATTTCTAATCTCAAAAAAAGGCGTATCTGGCACAAATTCAACGAGAGAATAGGAAGAATTTCCAAGTTTTAGACATCTTTTTTGAGAAATTGATTCATAAATATCGTGATGATACATTATTTCATTTCCAAGAAATAGATGCATGTCCGGATATGTAGAAGAAACATATTCGCAAGCAATGTTAAAACTTTGCTCGATTTTTTTATTATACAAATGAATTGCATCGTCGCTATCAAAATGATGCATCTTGAAATGAGGTGTGAAGCAAATGGAAGTGATTCCGTCTTCGTGAGCAATGTCAATCATTTTTTTCATTTGCTCAATATCTTTTGCACCATCGTCAACACAACACAGTGCATGAGAGTGAAGATCAGTCATTTCCCACATAAAAAACACCCCCGAAACATCATAGATAATAATATTCTAACATTTACTTATCATTTTGTCAAGGTGTAAGCAATAAAATAAATTTATAAAATTAATGTAAGAATAAATGTCTACATTCTTGATTTTGCAAACCATTTTTGATAGAATACAATAGAGGTGATATGATGAAGGTTTTAATTTGTGCATTGAATACAAAATATGTTCACTCATCACTTGCTCCGTGGTATTTAAAAGCAAGTGCAAAAAAATATTCTCCAAAAACAGAATGTGACATTTACGAAACTACTATCAATGAAGATGAAGAAAAAATATTATCGAAAATTCTTGAAAAAGAGTTCGATATGATAGGTTTTAGCACATACATTTGGAATGTTCAAATTGTGTT
>JAZSDJ010000211.1:0-2267 GCA_045531105.1 Eubacteriales bacterium
AAAAGAATTGGGCATTGGCTCAATAGGTGGAAAAGACTCAATGAGTGGTTCTTTTGAAAAACTTGATGTTCCACCAACTCTAATTTCTTTCGCCGTAACAACCGGTAAAACAGATGATGTAATTTCGCCTGAATTTAAAAAGGCTGGAAGCAAAGTTGTTATTTTGAAACCAGAATACGACGAAAATAATCTTCCAAAAACAAACTCTTTGTTGGAAGTATATGATAAGGTTACAACACTTGCAAGAAAAGGCAAGATTTTGTCTGCATATACACCAACAATCGGTGGTGTTGCTGAGGCTATTTACAAAATGGCTATCGGTAATAATTATGGATTTGAATTTGATTCCTCACTTTCATTAAATGATATTTTTGGTTATAATTATGGTGCATTTATTCTTGAATTGAGTGAAGATATAAATATTGGAACTGTAATTGGTAAAGTAACAAACGAAAATTCCATTGTATATAATGGAAACAAGGTTTGTATGTGTTCACTTAACGAACTTTATGAAAATAAACTTGAAAGCGTTTATTCTTGTAACATTAAATCAAGTGAAGAAAAACCAGAAACTATTTCATTTACAACTGATAAAAAGTTTGCATCAAATATAAAGGTAGCGAAACCTAAGGTTCTTATTCCTGTTTTTCCAGGTACTAACTGTGAGTTCGATTCTGCCAAAGCGGTTGAAGATGCAGGCGCAGAGGCTGATATTTTCGTTATTAATAATTTAAGTGCTGATGATATTAAGAGAAGCGCAGAAGAGTTTGTTGCAAAACTTAAAAATTCTCAAATTGTCTTTATCCCAGGCGGTTTTTCTGGTGGAGATGAACCAGATGGTTCTGGCAAATTTATCACTGCATTTTTCAGAGGTGCTGCTGTAAAAGAAGAGGTTACTAACCTTTTGGAAAACCGTGATGGTCTTATGTGTGGCATCTGTAATGGATTTCAAGCATTGGTAAAACTTGGACTTGTTCCGTTCGGCAAAATAATTGATACTGACGAAACCTGCCCAACACTTACGTTTAATAACATAGCACGTCACCAATCAAAGATTGTAAGAACAAGAGTTGCTACAAACAACTCCCCTTGGCTTGCTGACTGTAATGTTGGAGATGTTTATAATGTTCCAATTTCTCATGGCGAAGGTAAATTCCTTGCAAATGATGAGACTATTGCAAGACTTATAAAAAATGGTCAAATTGCAACACAATATGTTGACCTTAATGGAGAAGCGACATATAATATTGATTTCAATCCAAATGGCTCTACTCTTGCGATAGAGGGAATTATTTCACCAGATGGCCGTGTAATAGGTAAAATGGGTCACTCTGAGCGTGTTGGAAATGGACTTTATAAGAATGTTTACGGAGATTATGACATTAAGATGTTTAAGTCTGCTGTAAAATATTTTAAGTAATGATCATTAAAAATAAATGTGATGCCTTGATAGGAATTCTTGGCAACACAATAAAATGATAAAAATTTATATATATATGGAGGTTTCAATTATGGAACGCGTTTATAACTTTTCGGCAGGTCCGTCTATGCTCCCTCTTGAAGTTCTTGAAAAGGCTGCTGCGGAAATGCTTTGCTACAAGGACAGTGGAATGTCCGTTATGGAGATGAGTCACCGCTCACCTGTTTACGAAGAAATTATTGCTGATGCAGAAAAACTTCTTCGTAAAATCATGAATATTCCTGACAACTACAAGGTTCTTTTCCTTCAAGGTGGTGCATCAACTCAATTTGCTGCCGTACCTCTTAACCTTATGAATAAGAACAAAAAAGCAGATTACATCGTATCTGGTCAGTTCTCAGGAAAGGCTTTCAAAGAAGCACAAAAATATGGTGACGCTGTATGCGTTGCTACAAGTAAAGATGCAAATTTTGCGTTTATTCCACAAACAACACGTGAATCATTCCGTCCTGATGCTGATTACGTGCATATTTGCTTTAATAACACAATTTATGGTACAAAATTCAACTATATTCCTGATACAGGAGATATTCCTCTTGTTGCAGATATGTCATCTTGCATTATCAGCGAACCTGTTGATGTAACAAAATTTGGGGTTATTTATGCAGGTGCTCAAAAGAATATGGCTCCTGCTGGTCTTACAATCGTTATCATTAGAGAAGATCTTCTTGGAAATGCTCGCGAAGATATTCCTACAATGCTTGATTATAAAACTATGGCTGACAATGACTCTATGTATAACACACCACCTTGCTACTGTATTTATGTTGCTAAACTTGTTTATGAG
>JAZSDJ010000234.1:0-1945 GCA_045531105.1 Eubacteriales bacterium
GCCTATCGTAAGTGCAGATAAAACCTCTGTCACAAAATTCATAGGTTACGAAAACGAACGCGCGAGTGTGATTGCAAACACAGAGGCGTTTATTGAGGGGCGTCCTGCTGCAAACACACTTCTTTGTGGCGATGCAGGAACAGGCAAATCCTCGACTGTAAAAGCGGTTGCAAATCAGTTCTTTGACAAAGGCGTTCGCCTTATTGAACTTAGAAAAGACCAACTTTGTCACTTGCCATATGTAATGGGAAAAGTAAGCGAGAACCCACTCAAATTCATAATATTTATAGACGATTTGTCCTTTAATCAAAATGATGATAATTTCAGTATGCTTAAAGCCGCTCTTGAAGGCTCAGCATCAGCAAAGGCAGAGAACTCTGTGATATATGCAACCTCAAATCGTAGACACATCATCAAGGAAACCTTTGGTGACCGTGTTGGTGACGATGTTCACAGAAACGATACATTACAAGAAAACCTCTCGCTCTCTGAAAGGTTTGGGCTTGTTGTTCTTTTCCAAAAACCTGATAAGAAACTCTATCTCCAAATCGTTCATGAACTTGCAAAGAGAAATAATATAACAATGGAACAAAGCGAACTTGATGTAAAAGCGGAAGCATTTGCATTGAGAAAGGGTAATCGTAGCGCAAGATGCGCTGAACAATTTATTGAAAGTCTAATGTAAGGAAGGCAAAATATGCTTACTATTGATAATGTATATAGTGCAAGTTACGCACTAAAAGATGTCGTAAGAAAAACAGATATCATCTATGCCCCAAAACTCAAAAAGGGAATAGAACTCTATCTTAAAACAGAGAACCTTCAAATCACAGGTTCATTTAAAGTAAGAGGCTCATATTATAAAATGTCACGCCTTAGCGCTGAGGAAAAGGCAAGGGGAGTAATCGCTTGCTCCGCTGGAAACCACGCACAAGGTGTCGCTCTTTCCGCTCAAAAGAACGGAATTAAGGCAGTAATTTGCTTGCCTGACGGAGCGCCTATTTCCAAAATTGAAGCGACAAAAAGTTATGGCGCAGAGGTTTGCTTGGTAGAGGGCGTGTATGATGATGCATACAAAAAGGCTCTTTCGTTAAGAGATGAAAAAGGCTATACATTTATTCACCCATTTGACGATGAAGATGTTATCGCAGGTCAAGGAACGATAGCACTTGAAATAGTTGACCAAGTGCCAGATCTTGATGCAATCATAGTTCCAATCGGCGGTGGTGGACTTATTTCAGGTGTTGCCTACACAATCAAAACTCTTAATCCAAAAGTAAAGGTTTATGGTGTACAAGCCCAAGGCGCACCATCAATGCTAAACTCTGTAAAAGATAAGCAAATTGAAGAACTTGAAAGCGTTTTAACAATCGCAGATGGTATCGCAGTTAAAAAGCCTGGAAACCTTACGTATGAAATTTGCTCAAAGTATGTTGACGAAATCGTAACAGTTAGCGACGATGAAATCTCCGCTGCAATCCTTGCTCTTATGGAACAACACAAACTTGTTACAGAGGGTGCAGGCGCAGTTGCTGTTGCTGCCGCTATGTTTGGTAAACTTGACCTTGAAGGCAAGAAAACTGTTTGTTTGCTTTCAGGTGGTAATATCGATGTTACAATTCTTTCAAGAGTTATCAAGCGTGGACTTTTGATGTCTGGTAGAACTTGCCAACTTATGATTGAACTCGTTGACAAACCAGGACAACTCAAAAATGTATCAAGAATTATTGCTGACCTTGGTGGAAACGTAATTTCCGTTCACCACGAAAGAGCAAACGAAGGCTCAAATGTAAATGGTTGTTACCTTCGTATCGTTCTTGAAACAAGAAACTTTGAACATATTCAAGAAATCGAAAAAGCACTTAAAGATTTCGGCTTTAAACTTTGCTAATAGAAGTTAATAGGAGAGAAAAATGGCTAAGAAAATTTCAACAAATAAAGCCCC
>JAZSDJ010000217.1:0-5935 GCA_045531105.1 Eubacteriales bacterium
AATTTTAAAGGAATTTCTAAAAAAAGAAGTAGGCTTGTCTTCAAGAATGATAAAAATGCTAAAAAAACACGAAAAAGGCATTTTGGTCAATGGCGAACATGCTAATGTATTGAAAATTTTAGCCAAAGGCGATATCGTAACTCTTGACTTTAATGATGAAATTGAAGATACAAATGAGTTTCTTGAAAAAAGTAACATTCCGCTTGATATAATTTATGAGGATGAGAATTATACTATTGTAAATAAAGGAGCGAATATGCCTACTCATCAATCTATCAAGCATTATAAAGATACATTGGCTAATGCGCTTGCTTATAGATATAGAAATAAACCATATGTATTTAGAGCGATTAATAGGCTTGATAAAGACACCAGTGGAATAGTCGTTACAGCAAACAACAGGTTTTTTGCAGATATTCTTTCTCGAAAACTTAAAAATGGAGATTTTCATAAACAATATATCGCTGTTGTAGTTGGAAAAACAGAAGAATTTGGGAAAGTCGAAGCGCCAATAAAAAGAGAACAAGAGAGCATAATTACAAGGGTGGTGGCAGATGATGGCGATTTTGCGCTTACCGAATATAAAACCATTCTTTCTTGTGATGAAATTAGTGTATTGCTTGTGACTCCAATAACGGGAAGAACTCATCAAATAAGAGTTCATATGGCTCATATTGGACATCCTATTGTTGGCGACGATCTTTATGGAGAGTCGAGTGATTTGATTTCGCGCCAAGCATTACATGCTTATCGTCTTAAAATAGATGGAATCGGAGAGTATAAAGCAGAACTTCCAAACGATATGAAGGGCTTAATAAGGAGATATTTTGAAAATGACATTTCGTAAAGTGAGAGAATATGTACCGCTTCATGCAATGATATTTTTTGTTCTAACTTTAATTAGTGCGATATTTTTTATAGTTGTGAAAAGTTCGACATTTTTTGCTGATTTTTTTAATTATTATCTCACAATGCCGTATAGAGCAATTCTTTCTACTTTTACATCGATTTTGCCGTTTTCTATTGCCGAAATTCTTATAATCACAATGCCTGTTTGGATTGGATTATTGATTTATGTTAGCGTTAAACAAATCAAGAAAAGCACCCAAAATGGTGTTAGATTTTTGTGTAATATTTTTTGTATTTTGTGTTTTATTTTTATAACTTTTGTTTGGACTTATTCAAGTGGTTATAATACATCTACAATAGACAAAAAACTTGATATAGACAGAGAAAAAGTAAGCGCAACAGAACTCCGCGAAACTGCACTTTGGCTGACGGAAAACATTAATAGGTTATCTGCTGATATCATCTATGATGATACGGGTGCTTCTGTAATGACATATTCATATTTAGAACTGAGCGATAAACTTTGTGATGCATACGATGTTTTCGTCTCGAAATATGGAATTTTGCATAATTTTAGAAGCAATGTAAAGCCTATTATTTTAAGCGAACCATTCACTTATACACATATATCAGGTGTGTATTCATTTATGACTGGTGAAAGTAACGTGAACACTAATTATCCGGATTTTATAGTTGCATCAAGTTCTGCTCACGAATTAGCCCATCAGAGAGGAATTGCAAGAGAGGATGAGGCAAATTTTGTTGCATTTTTGGTAGGAATAAATTCTGACGATACTTTTTTACAATATAGCGCGTATCTGGACGTTTATCAAGAGGTAATGAATGCGCTTTATTCGGCTGATAAAAAATTATATGTAGAGGTGTCTTCTAAACTTTGCAATGAAGCAAAACTTGACAGAATAAGTTATTCTAAGTTTTTTGAAAAGTATGCTGATTCTAAAACTTCTCAAATATCAAACAGTATAAATGATTCGTTTTTGCAAGCAAATGGTCAAGAGGCAGGGACCAAAAGTTATGGAATGGTTACCGACTTGACAGTGGCATATTACAAGTCAATTAGAAAATAAACTTTTCGACCTTGTGTGAATATAATGTAATAGGTTTTATTTACGCGAGGTAAAAATGAAAAAAATTGTGATTGACGGCGGTCAAAGACTTGACGGAAGAATAGAAATAAGTGGAATGAAAAACTCCGCATTGCCAATAATTTTTGCCTGTTTGCTTATACAAGAGGAGTGCATTTTAGAAAATATTCCAAGGGTTAGCGATGTGGAAAACGCCCTTTTAATTTTAAGGCAAATGGGAGCGGAGGCGGATTTTGTTGATGTTCACACGGTAAAAATAAATGCAAAAAATGCTCAAAATGGGAATTTTGACTTTTCTTTAATATCAAAAATGAGGGCTTCTTCGTACCTTTTGTCCACATGTGTTTCAAGGTTTGGAAGCGTATGTATGCCGTATCCAGGGGGATGTAATTTTGGTGCAAGACCAATAGATCAACATATTAAAGGATTAAAAAAGATAGGCGCAAAATGCACAGAACAGAATGAGATTTTGAACATCAAATCCAAAAATAAACTTAAAAGTAACAAAATAACACTTGACAAAATCTCTGTTGGTGCTACAATAAATATGATAATGGCTACTGTTTTGACAGATGGACAAAGCATTATTGAGAATGTGGCGAAAGAGCCACATGTGTTTGATTTGATACGATTTTTAAACACTTGTGGTGCTGATATTTTGCACTTTGGCTCGCACATTAGAATAAATGGAGTTGCGAAATTAAAAGGCTCAAAATATCGTATTTTTTCAGACACCATTGAAACCCTTACATTTATTACTTGTGTTGGAGTTACAGGCGGGAAATTAGCCCTCGCCAATTCTAATTATGAGCATATAAAAAGTATAGTTCCAATATTTCAACAAATGAATATGAAAATATCAAATGTGAAGGATGAAGTGTATGTTTCATCTGGCAATTTGTTTGGCTTATCTGTTTCAACGGCTCCATATCCTGGGTTTCCAACTGATTTGCATCCGCAATTTTCTTCCTTACTTTGCTACTGCAAAGGCGGTGGAAGTGTTACAGAAAATATTTTTGCAGAAAGATTTGCTTACATTGCAGAACTCGAAAAAATGGGGGCAAAAATCAAAAAACACGGAAATACTATTAATGTAAATCAGTCCCAACTGGTTGGCGCTTGCCTTGATGCAACTGATCTTCGCGCTGGCGCCGCCTTGGTAGTGGCGGCACTTGGCGCAAAAGGGGTTAGTACAATTAACAATGTCAATTATATCGTAAGAGGATATGAAGAGTTAACATCGAAACTTTCCTCTGTCGGTGGAAATATTAAATTATTGTAAGGAGAATAAAAATGGAAGTTACAAAACAAACTCTTATCGGCGATGTTCTTGATTACGACATCGAAACCGCACAATTTTTCTTGGAAATAGGAATGCACTGCCTTGGATGCCCTCATTCAAGAGGTGAGTCTATTGAAGACGCATGTGCTGTTCATGGAACAAATGCTGACGAACTTGTTTCAAAAATCAACGCATATTTTGCTGATAAGAAATGAAACAAATCAAATTAAGTAAAAGACTAAGCACCGCTTCGCAATATGTCAGAGGCGGTGCGATCGTCGCTGATGTTGGTACAGACCATGCGTATATACCAATATATCTAACTCAACAAAATAAAGTTAAATTTGCGATTGCTTCTGATATTAATGAAGGACCTATATCTCGTGCAAGAGAAAATATTTCTTCGCTGTCACTTGACGATAAAATAACAACATATGTTGCGAATGGCCTTGATGGCATTGAAAAATATTCGCCTACTGATATAGTAATCTGTGGCATGGGAGGAGAACTTATTGCTGAAATAATAGATAAGTGCGAGTATGTGAAGAATAAAAATATTAATCTTATACTTCAACCCATGACAAGCATTTTGGAACTTCGCAACTATCTTAAAAATGGTTTTGATATTATTGATGAAGATATGGTTTTTGAAGACGGAAAATATTATCAAATCATTTGCGCTACATATGATGCTCAAAATCACATTTTCAGTAATGCTGAACTTGAACTTGGCAAAGTTAATATTGCGAAAAAAACTAAAACTTTCAATGAATATTTGGAGTTTTTAATAAATAAAAAGCGAAAAATAAAAAACGGACTTTTAAAGGGCGGCTGCGATATTGTTGCAATAGAAAAAGAAATTGAAGAATTGGAGAAGTTAAAATGACTTTTTATGAGCTTTATAAGTGTATAGATGCACGTTTCCCGACCTCGCTTAGTTGTGAATGGGACAATGATGGAATTATGTGTTGCGATGATTTAAATAAACCTGTCAAAAAAGTTCTCGTTGCGCTTGATGCTACTGATGAAGTGGTAAAATACGCAACAAAAAAAGGCTTTGACACAATAATTTCTCATCATCCTTTGGTTTTTAAATCACAAAAATCGTTGTGTGAATGCAATCATGTTCAGAAAAAATTAATTTCTCTTATTAAAGAGGGAATAAATGTGATGTCTTTTCATACGAGATTAGATGCAGGCGATGGTGGTGTCAATGATACTCTTGCAAAAGTTTTTGAATTTGTATCGGTAAAAAAAGATTCCTCTGATCCGATAGGCAGAATTTGCGAATTGTCGGAGACGACAACCGTGATTGCATTTGCTAAAAAAGTGAAAAAATTTTTAGCAACTCCTGTGGTGAAATGTATAGGAGAGCGAGAAGTAAAAAAAGTATATGTTGTAGGTGGAGATGGAAAAGATTCTATTCAAAATGCCATATCATGTGGTGCTGACACATTGCTTACGGGAGATATGAGTTATAACTCTATGCTTGATGCAGATGAGATGGGGTTGAATGTTATTGAAGCAGGGCATTTTTATACCGAAAATCTTGTTTGCGAAACTATTAAAAATATAGTTAAAAATGCAGATGAAAAAATAAAAATTGATATTTTCGATTCCAATAAAATACAGATAATTTAATTTTATTAAATTATTTTTAGCCGACTAAAACGTCGGCTTTTATTTTTTTTGCTTATATTTGCGTTTTTTGAATTTAAAAATTAATAAATTTAAGATTTTTAAAATTTTTAAGATAAAAAATTCAAAAAAGGTGTTGACAAATGTCGAATAATGTTGTATAATATAAATGTAAATTATAAATAACAATGGAGGGTCAAAATGGCACATAAAATTTGTTTTATCAACCAAAAGGGCGGGGTTGGTAAAACCACAACTACAATGCAAACCGCCGCATATCTTACTACCAAAAAAGGTAAAAAGGTTTTAATGATTGATATGGACCCACAAGGCAACCTTACAACGTGTGTTGGGGTTGATACAGAAGGGGAAAATACTGTTTCGGAACTTCTTCTTGGAGAAGCGAAATTTGAAGAAACTATTAAAACAACACCATATGGTGATATAATTCCAAGTGATTCAGCACTTGGGTATAGAGAAATGGAAATTAGCGGTAAAGTAGGCCGTGAACTTCTTTTGTTTCAAGCACTTAAAGATAAACTTGGTGCATACGATTATGTTTTGATTGACTGTCCTCCTGCAATAAATACTTTTACATATAATGTGTTTATGGTTGCTGATAGTGTAGTGGTTGTTTCAGAGGTAGGTCTTTTCTCGGCAAGAGGCTGTGGAAAAATGATAGATACCGTAAGACAAGCAGTTGGCGTGTATGACAGAGATATTCATATAGCGGGAATTCTTTTCACAAAAAACAATCATACAAAACTTGCTCGTGAAATTCGCGAACAGGTAGAACTCGTTAGTAATGAATATGGTGTAAAAGTATTTAATACATTAATCGGTACGTTCCCAGCGCCAGTTGGAGAAAGTCAAGCGTTATGTAAGAGTTTGTTCGATTATGCACCTAAACATAAAGTTTCCGCGCAATACGCAGCGGCTATTGAAGAAATTATTGAATCAGTATCTGAGGAGGAATAATCATGGCTAAGAAAAATTATGGCATTGCAGATGCAATGAGATCAGAGGTAAAAACAGAAGAACCAGTAAGAGTTGAAAATAC
>JAZSDJ010000015.1:0-3788 GCA_045531105.1 Eubacteriales bacterium
GGTATGAGAGAAATGCTCTCACCAACCTCTGCAATCGCAGGAATGGGACTTGATAAAGATGTAGCCCTTATCACCGACGGAAGATTTTCTGGTGCAACAAGAGGCGCATCAATCGGTCACGTTTCCCCAGAGGCAGTAAGCGGTGGAACAATAGCATATGTAAAGAATGGCGATATAATCTCAATCAATATTCCAGAATACAAAATCACCCTTGAAGTGTCCGACGAAGAACTTAAAAAGCGTAAAGCAGAAATGCCAATCAAGAGAAAAGAAAATATCACAGGCTATCTTAAACGATATGCTCAGATGGTATCTTCGGCTGATCGAGGAGCTATAATAAACAAATAAAAAAGCCGTCCACCACTTCGGTGGTGGGCAATCCAAAGCGCATTATTCAGATAGTGCGCTTTGGATTGAAAATTAACACGAAAGGAAATAAATATTATGTCAATGACAATGACACAAAAAATTCTTGCATCTCACGCAGGACTTGAAAGTGTAGAGGCAGGACAACTCATTTTGGTAAACCTTGACAGAGTTTTGGGAAATGATATCACCTCACCTGTTGCAATTAAGGAATTTAACAAAATCGGAGTAGAGGAAGTTTACGATAAAGAAAAGGTAACAATGGTTATGGACCATTTTGCTCCAAACAAAGATATTAAAGCGGCGGTTCAATGCAAAATGTGCCGTGACTTCTGCGAAGCAAAAAATGTTACTCACTTTTACGATGTAGGAAGAATGGGAATTGAACACGCGCTTCTCCCAGAAAAAGGACTTGTAGTTTCTGGTGATGTTGTAATCGGAGCAGACTCACACACCTGTACATATGGAGCGCTTGGTGCATTTTCAACAGGAGTTGGTTCAACTGATATGGCTTGTGGAATGGCAACAGGCAAGGCGTGGTTTAAAGTTCCATCCGCTATCAAATTCGTTCTTACAGGTAAACTTAATAAGTATGTTTCTGGAAAAGATGTAATTCTTCATATCATTGGTAAAATCGGCGTTGACGGCGCTCTTTATAAATCAATGGAATTTACAGGAGAGGGTTGTTCTGAACTTACAATTTACGACCGTCTCACAATTTGTAATATGGCAATAGAAGCGGGCGCTAAAAATGGAATTTTTGAAGTTGATGAACAAACTATCGCTTACATAAAGGAGCGCTCTGACAGAGAAATCGTTTCATTTAAGGCAGACGCTGATGCGAAATACGATGAGGTTTATGAAATTAACCTTAGCGAAATCAAATCAACAGTTGCATTTCCACATCTTCCTGAAAACACAAAGACCTTTGACGAAATCGGTGATATAAAAATCGACCAAGTAGTAATCGGCTCTTGTACCAATGGTCAATACAAGGACATTGAAGAGGCTGCAATGATTCTCAAAGGCAGAAAAGTAGCAAAGAATGTTCGTGCAATTATAATTCCAGCGACACAAGATATTTACCTCAAAGCCGTAGAAAACGGACTTGTAAAAATCTTTATTGAGGCAGGCTGTGTAGTTTCAACTCCTACTTGTGGACCTTGCCTTGGTGGTTATATGGGAATCCTTGCCGCAGGCGAAAGAGCGGTAGCAACAACTAATCGTAACTTCGTCGGAAGAATGGGCGATGTAACAAGTGAAGTATACCTTGCATCACCAGCAGTTGCAGCAGCAAGTGCAATCGCTGGGAAGATAGCGGACCCAAATAACATATAAGGAGGCAAGAGTTATGAAATTTACAGGAAAAGTACTTAAATATGGCGATAATGTAGATACAGACGTAATTATTCCCGCAAGATACCTCAATACCAGTGACCATAGCGAACTTGCATCTCACTGTATGGAAGATATCGACAAGGATTTTGTAAAGAAGGTAAACAAAGGCGACATTATGGTTGCAGGTTATAACTTTGGCTGTGGCTCATCAAGAGAACATGCACCAATCGCAATCAAAGCAAGTGGAATTTCACTTGTAATTGCAAAGACCTTTGCGAGAATTTTCTATCGTAACGCAATTAATATCGGTCTTGCCATTGTTGAATGTCCCGAAGCCGCAGAAGCGATTGAAAACGGACACGAAGTAGAGGCAGACCTTGATAACGGAGTTATCTACGACAAAACAAGTGGAAATTCTTACAAAACTCAACCATTCCCAGAATTTATTCAAAAAATCATTACAAACGGTGGACTTATCGAATCAATTCGCCGTGGAGATATAAAATAAGAGGCAGAGATTATGAACTTGAACATAGCACTTTTAAAGGGTGACGGAATAGGACCAGAAATTGTTGATAGTGCAGTAAGAGTACTTGAAGTTATCGGCGAAAAATATGGTCATAAATTTACATTCACACCATACGATATAGGTGGTTGTGCAATCGACAAGCACGGAATGCCACTTCCAGAAGAAACAGTAAAGGGTTGTCTTGAAGCGGATAGCGTACTTCTTGGCGCAGTAGGTGGACCAAAATGGGACACCTTGCCTGGCAATATGCGTCCTGAAAAGGCACTTCTTGGAATTCGTTCGGCAATGAATTTGTTTACAAACCTTCGCCCAGCGAAACTTTACCCAGCCCTTAAAGATGAATGTCCACTTCGCGCGGATATCGTTGAAAACGGCTTTGATATTATGATTGTTCGCGAACTTACAGGTGGAATTTACTTTGGTGAGCGCGGAATGAGAGAGGGCAAATACGGTGAGGAAGCATATGATACTGAATGCTATTCCCGTATGGAAATCGAAAGAATTGCAAGGGTTGCTTTTGAAAGCGCTAAAAAACGCAGAGGAAAACTCATCAGCATAGACAAAGCAAATGTTCTTGAAAGTTCTCGCCTTTGGAGAAAAATCGTTCGCGAAATTGCAAACGAATACCCAGATGTTGAATGTACAGATATGCTCGTTGATAATGCAGCGATGCAACTTGTTCGTAACCCTGCACAATTTGATGTTATTGTAACTTCAAATATGTTTGGCGATATTCTCTCAGATGAAGCATCTCAAATCACAGGTTCAATCGGAATGCTCCCATCTGCATCACTCAACGAAACAACAAAAGGGCTTTATGAGCCGATTCATGGCTCTGCCCCAGATATCGCAGGACAAAATAAAGCGAACCCAATCGCAACAATTCTTTCAGGTGCTATGATGCTTCTTTATTCATTCAATTTGAAAGAAGAGAGCGATGCAATTATAAAAGCAGTAGATAAAGTGCTCGAAGCAGGCTATCGCACAGCGGACCTTGCTCATGGTGGCGAGTCTCTTGGCACAAAGGAAATCACAGATAAAATAATAGAGTGCATATAATATGTCGAATTTAAAAGAATTATATCTAAAACTCTGTATGTCAAGCGTTTTTTCGGGAGTTCTTGAAAAACCTCTTTTCAAAAACTTTGAAAACTATTGCCGTGCAGAAGAAAAAGATAAAAAAATAAAAGCGTATGCAAATTTCGTTGCAGAAATATACGAGCATGGTGGCTCTCTTACAGATATGACCTGCCGTCTTGTATTTGAGGACGAGAATGTATACATTAAGTCACGCGCGCACAATTTCCCAATCTCAAAAAGCATAAAGGATGCAACAAAAAACGAACTCAAAGTTTTCGAGGAATTTGCATCTCTTTCAACAGAAGATTTTTTGTGCGATATGGAAGTTGAGTACGCATCTCCCTTTACATCTAAAAAAATTGACCTTGTAAGAAGATACGAAAAGAGAATTAATGGAATTGAAAAATATGGCTACGGAATTTTCTCATCATATTGTATGTTCCGCCTTTCAGATGATAAGCAAATTGAGCCTATC
>JAZSDJ010000267.1:0-1988 GCA_045531105.1 Eubacteriales bacterium
CTTAGAAAACTTCGCCATCCAAGCCGTTCTAAGAAATTAAAAGCATATCTTGATTAATTTTATGTCTATGCGTAATTATATCTTGACAAATCTTACATTTTATAGTAAAATTATAAAAGATTGTAATTACGAACTCAATTCGGA
Organism: Eubacteriales bacterium; assembly: GCA_045531105.1. Taxonomy (GTDB): domain Bacteria; phylum Bacillota; class Clostridia; order Oscillospirales; family CAG-272; genus RGIG2000. Next base: position 145 of record JAZSDJ010000267.1, read on the forward strand.
GGAATAAATAATGAAAAAAAGAATTTTATCTCTGCTTTTGGTGATAATGATGATTTTATCAGTTGTCTTAACTGGATGTAGTACCGAAAAGACAGATGATGAAAAGAGAAGAGAAAACGCAAGCGCTGGTGACACTGCGTTCACTTTATCGCTTTGGATTCCAACAAATTCAAATTCCGAAGACCCTGCGTTTTTAGAAAGACTTAATGCGGTTGAAAGTGCGATAAATGCAAAACTCGCGACAGATAATACTAAAATAAAACTTATTGCAATTTCTGATGAGCAATATGAGCAAAAACTCGCTGAAAAATTAAATCAATCAAAAGCATCAACTCTTGCTAAACCTGTTGTTGTGGGTAAAGATTATAAGAATGATGCAGAACCTGTATATCCAGACGAAAACAATAAAGAAGATTATTTTTATCAACTCAAATTTCCAGAATTACTTGAAAATCAGATAGACATTTGTTTGATTAGAGATTACAATACATATGTTGATTTCGTTAATAAAGGTTACCTTTATTCTCTCAATTCATATGTAACAAGCGATAGCGCTTCTTATCCAAGATTCAAAAAAATTATCAAGGATGAATTGATTTCTTCGTTGATAATTAATAAAAATCTCTATGCTATTTCAAACAATAGAGATTATGCGAAAGACGAATACAAATTCATTCTTATTAACAAAGAACTTGCATCTTCTGCAAATTTAACAGTAGATGTTAATTCTATAAAAACTATTCTTGATTGCGAAGAAATTATTAATAAAATTGCCGAATTGAATCTTTCGGGCGTTGTTCCTTTTGTTGGAAACAAAAACGATGCTCCTGGACTTGTTCACTGGGGCGCGGATTCAGACAAGAGTGTAATTGTATCTACAAATGATTCTTCTGTTCCTACAACGATTTTAGATAATGAAGCGTATCTTAAATATACTTTGCTTTATAAGAAACTTGTAGAGAGCGGTTCTATAAAAGAATCTCTTGCAGAAGGCGAAAAAGCAGGTGTTTCTTTCTTAACAGGAACTCTTGCAAGCGCACAAGCACATGCTGACGAATATTACATAATAAAAACTGAAACTCCTGTGTTGAAAGAAGAGGATGTTTTTGGTTCAATGTTTGCAATTTCTGATTTTTCTATCGATTATGATAGAGCGATGACTGTTCTTTATGCTTTGAATGCAGATAGTGAAATTCGCACACTTCTTCAATATGGTATTAAAGACATTGATTACGTGCTTGATGGTGCTGAAAACGAAAATGATCCTATTATCAAAATTATTCGTGATGCCAATGGAAAAGTCGTATATGATATGAACATTGACTATACAGGTAATGGTTACATCACATTCAGAGAAGATGGAACAACTCTTGATGATTGGGATTATATTAAAGCGGTAAACTATGATTCAAAAGTTTCAAAATATTTCCATTTTATGACAAATTATAAAAAGGCAACAACACAAGAACAACGCGACGCAGATGCTTTATTAGCAGAACCAATGGCATCTATTGCTACCGAAGTGTATGCTGAGATTGATTCTATGAGCGTTGCTGAGTTTGAATCTTTCTTGGAAATTATCGAACTTTCAAAATCTGTTGATTTTAAATCTCTTGATAAGAAAATTACTGATGGTAAAGAAGAGTATGACAAACTTAAAGCCAAAACAGAGGAGTTAACTGATGCAGAAAAAGTTAAGATTGAAAATTACGAAGAACTTTTGACTCAAAAAGAACTTTACGATAGTCACTCAACTTTCAAGAAGATTTATTCGTCAGAAGAAATCTCGGAAATTCTTGCAAAATACAAAAACTTTGAAAAAACTTATAATAAATAAGGAAAAG
>JAZSDJ010000256.1:0-2096 GCA_045531105.1 Eubacteriales bacterium
ACAAAGAGAAAAAATCCGTAATATCAACAACACAGTTCTTGACTATAAAGAAATCGTTGATAACTACCTTAAAATCAACGACTGGCGTGTAAAAGAAAACTCAACCGTTACTTACTCTGTTGGAGGTCTTATTCTTTCAAACTCTGGTGCAATTACCGCTAACTACTGGCTTAGCGAAGTTTACGATGACGAAATCGCAAACGCGCACAGAAACGCAGATATTCACATTCACGACCTTTCGATGCTTACAGGTTATTGTGCAGGCTGGTCACTTAAACAACTTATTCAAGAAGGACTTGGTGGTGTAACAGGTAAAATCACCTCCGCTCCTGCATCACACCTTTCAACTCTTTGTAACCAAATGGTAAACTTCCTTGGTATTATGCAAAATGAGTGGGCAGGCGCTCAGGCTTTCTCCTCATTTGACACATACCTCGCTCCATTTGTGAAGGTTGATAACCTTTCATATAAAGAAGTAAAACAATGTATTCAATCTTTCGTATATGGTGTTAATACTCCTTCTCGTTGGGGTACACAAGCGCCATTCTCAAACATCACTCTTGACTGGGTAGTTCCTGCTGACTTGGCTGAACTCAACTGTATCATCGGTGGTAAAGAGGTTGACTTCAAGTACAAAGATTGTGAAAAAGAAATGGCTATGGTAAATAAAGCGTTCATCGAAATTATGATTGAAGGTGACGCAAACGGCCGTGGATTCCAATACCCAATCCCAACTTATTCAATTACAAGCAACTTCGATTGGAGCGAAACAGAAAATAACAAACTCCTTTTCGAAATGACAGCGAAATACGGAACACCATACTTCTCAAACTATATCAACAGTGATATGGAACCAAGCGATGTTCGTTCAATGTGTTGCCGTCTCCGTCTTGACCTTCGTGAACTTCGTAAGAAGTCAGGTGGTTTCTTCGGTAGTGGTGAGTCAACAGGTTCTGTCGGCGTTGTAACAATCAATATGCCAAGAATCGCATACCTTGCAAAAGACGAGGCAGACTTCTATGCAAGACTTGACAAACTTATGGACATTTCCGCTCGTTCACTTAAAGTTAAGAGAACAGTTATCACAAAACTTCTTGAAAACGGTTTGTACCCATATACAAAGAGATACCTTGGCACATTTGCTAACCACTTCTCAACAATCGGTCTTGTTGGTATGAACGAAGCGTGCCTTAACGCAAATTGGATTGGCGAAGACCTCACAAACGAAAAGGCTCAAAAGTTCACACAAGATGTTCTTAACCATATGAGAGAGCGCCTTAGCGACTACCAAGAAAAATATGGTGACCTTTACAACCTTGAAGCAACTCCTGCTGAAAGTACTTCTTATCGTCTTGCAAAACACGACAAGAAACATTACCCAGAAATCATCACCGCGCCTTGCGTAAATGGTGATACACCATACTACACCAACTCCTCACACCTTCCTGTTGGTTATACACAAGATATCTTCACAGCGCTTGATATTCAAGACGAACTTCAAACACTCTACACATCAGGTACAGTATTCCACGCATTTCTTGGTGAAAAACTTCCTGACTGGAAGAGCGCTGCGAACCTTGTTCGTAAAATCGCTGAAAACTACAAACTTCCTTACTACACAATGTCACCAACATATTCTGTATGTAAGAACCATGGCTACATCTCAGGCGAAGTTAAAGTTTGCCCAGAGTGTGGAGAAGCAACAGAAGTTTATAGCCGTATCACAGGTTACTATCGTCCTGTTCAAAACTGGAATGATGGTAAGAGCCAAGAGTACAGAGATAGAGCGGTATATGACATTGCAAACTCAAAACTCAAAAGAAATGGCGTTGTTGTAGAAGACAAAAAAGAAGAATGTTCTTGCGAAGCACAAGATGCAATCTACCTTTTCAAAACAGCAACTTGTCCAAACTGCAAAATTGCAATCGCACTTCTTGACAAAGCGGGCGTAAAATACGAGCAAGTTCTTGCAAGCCAAGAAAACAAAGCGCTCGTTGACAAATTTGCAATTAAACAAGCACCAACTCTCGTAGTTGTAAAAGATGGTACAGTTGAAAAATACACAGGCGTGTCTGATAAAGTCGGAGGCCAAGCGG
>JAZSDJ010000074.1:0-3605 GCA_045531105.1 Eubacteriales bacterium
GAAAAAAGGCAAACAGAGGCAGAAACTTTGAGTAAAAGTTCAGATGTTATGTTTGTAATTGGTGGCAAGGACAGTTCAAATACTGCAAAACTTTACCAAATTTGCAAAAATCATGCAAAACGTGCCTTTTGGGTACAAACAAGTGACGATATTGTTCTAAAAGAACTTGAAGGCGCAGAAAAAATAGGTATAACTGCGGGTGCATCAACACCCGATAATATAATTCAGGAGGTTAAAAAAACTATGAGCGTTATGGAGGAAAACTTCGCTGAACTCTTTGAGCAAAGCGAAAAGGAAACTCAAAAAATATACAAAGGAGCTATTGTCAAGGGTGTTGTAATGTCTATTTCGGAAAACGAAATATGTCTTGATTTGGGTGTTAAGCAAACAGGTAGTATCAAACGTGACCGTATCACAAATGATAACGAAGTAAAACTTAGCGACCTTTTCAAAATTGGCGATGTAGTAGAAGCCAAAGTTGAAAACAAGAGCGATAAAGACGGTGAAATCACACTTTCCAAAAGAGCAGTTGACGATGTTAAAAACTGGCAAAAAATCGTTGATTATGCAAATAGCGGAGAAGTTGTTGAAGCAATAGTTACCAAGGCAACAAAAGGTGGCGTTATCGTAAGCGTTGATGGCGTTGATGTTTTTGTTCCTGCGTCTATGACAGGTCTTGGAAAAGATAAAGACCTTAACGAACTCGTAAAAACAACTCAAAAACTCAAAATTGTTGAAATTAAAGAGGACAGACGCCGTGCAATCGGTTCTATTAAGGCAATACTTAAAGAAGAAAAGAAAGCACAAGAGGACGCATTCTGGGCATCTATGGAAGAGGGTAAGGTTATCGAAGGACCTGTTAAGAGCCTCACTTCATATGGCGCATTTGTTGACCTCGGCGGAGTTGACGGACTTGTACATATTACAGAACTTTCTTGGAAGAGAATCAAACATCCAAGCGAAGTTGTAAATGTAGGCGATACAATCAAGGTGTTCGTAAAATCCTTTGATAGAGAAACAAAGAAAGTTTCACTTGGTTACAAGACAGATGATGAAAATCCTTGGACTATATTCAAGTCAAAATATGCTGAAAACGATGTAGCGGAAGTTAAAATTGTTGGAATTACAACATTTGGTGCATTTGCTGAAATCGTTCCTGGCATTGATGGACTTATTCACATCAGTCAAATTGCAGACCAAAAAATTGATAATGTTGCTAACATTCTTAAAGTTGGCGATGTTGTTGAAGCGAAGATTGTAGGCATTGATGACGAAAAACAAAAAGTTAGCCTTTCAATTAGAGCGCTTCTTCCAGAAGCACCTGCTGAGGAAGTAGTAGAAACAGTTGAAGAAGTTTCAGAAGCACCAGTTGAAGAAACAAGCGACGCTGAATAATTTCAATTACAAAAACACCCACAAGAAAGCCTTGTGGGTGTTTTAAAAGTAATTAACGGAAATTATCTGGAACAACCACCGTAGTTGTTACCACAGCAGCAGTTAAGAACGATAACTGCAAGAATTACAATCCAGAGTATTTCGTTGTCAAAAAGACTACACAAACAGTTATTCATAGTAATACCTTACCTTTTAAGGATTTGAGGATTTTATCCTCTGTTATATACTATGTCACTATTTATCAAATGTTCCCGATTTATTTTAAAATTAACTTGTCCGTTTCTAAAAATTCGTGTGCTTTAATTGTGCTGTTTATAGGAATGTCAGCACTTGCACCACACTTTATGCATCTTACCTTGACATAGTCATCGTAAATGTCGCAACAAAACTCACCATTTTCTTTACAGTTACAGAAGATTGCTTTTTCCTCATTGAGTTCATTTATAACAAATCTTACAATTTCAAGATTTTGAGGGTCAAAAAGTTCGCTCTTATCTTTTTCTTGATTTTTGAGTGCGTTTATATCTTCTTCACCGAGCATAGAGAGAAGTTCTTCATTTGATTTTGTAACCGCGTTGGCAACTTCGTTTTCTTTGCCAATAAAACAAATATCTATTCCTGACATAGAACAAGGAATTATAAAAATATCACTATCAAAAAATACAGAATTTGACACAGTATAAGAGTGATTTGTAGAACAGGTAAGACAAGGCACTGTAAGGCGCATTTTGCCGTTATCAGTTTTTTCAACAGTCATCTCGCTTCCGTGACATTCACATTTTAATCTAAATAAATTTCCACTTAAAGAAAAAGCACCAACCATACTTGTTGTAACGCCACCACAGTTCGGGCATCTATAAGCAAGAGTAGTTTGTTTTTGATTTAAAATCATAGTATCACCTCGTTTTAAATTGTACTATAAAAAATATTAATTGTCAAGCAGAAAGGAGAAAATATGAGCGCAGTATACGACGAAAAATCAGGCGCAGTTTTTGTAAGCGCCTACGAACTTTGTTCATACGTTCTAAGAGGCGGAGATATTGATAGCCGTGGCTTTAAACGAGGAAACAAAAACGGCGGAACAATAGTGTCGCATCAAATGAGACCGCCAAAGCCAAATGTAGTAGATGCGTATTCAGTTTCCCTTATGTGTGACGGAGTAACACTTACAGTTTATACTTACCCAGAGGGAATAAGAAAAGAAGACGACGGGTCTTATACCGTTGAGAAAATTTATACAGTACCATATTCACTTGATGATATCACAAATGGCGAACTTGAAATTTCAATCGCCTCTATGATGTGTTCAGCATATATAGTTTTAAGAAGTCTCGGAGGCAATCACATAAACGCAAGGGTCGTGTTTATGAAAGATGGAAGCGACGAAATGCGTACCTTTGCTCAAAGACTTGACAGACGCGAAACGGAAGCGCATTTTGATAGCGTAACAGAAATGTTCGCTCCGTTTGCAAAAATAATATACCAAAGAGCAAACGATTGCTCAAAACAACTTTCAGAACTAAAATTTCCATTCAAAGGTGGCGTTCGTCAGGCTCAAAAAGAATTTATTTTTGAGGCTTTTCGTTCTATAAAAGCACATAAAAGACTTATGGTTCAAGCACCTACTGGAACGGGAAAAACAATGGCATCTTTGTACCCCTCGTTAAAATCAATAGGAGAGGGCTATGCCGATAAAATATTTTACTTCACTGGAAAAACTACAACGGCATTTTCAGCCCTTAATGCAGTCGATATAATGAGAGATATGATACCAGATTTTCGCTCAATTATAATCACATCTAAGGACAAATGTTGCCAAACCTTCAAACCCAACGAACATAGAAAGTGCGACCCAAAACACTGCCCAAGGGCAGGCGCATATTATGATAAAATAAATGTCGCACTTTGTGACCTTTTGGAAAACTATCGAACTTACACAAAAGAAGTAATAGACGAGGTAGCGGACAAATATATGCTTTGCCCGTATGAACTCTCCCTTGAACTTTCCGAATGGTGCGAACTTATTGTTTGCGATTATAACTATCTTTTCGACCTTCAAGTTTATTTGAGAAGATATTTCACTGCGCCTGATGCGAATTATGTTTTCTTAATAGATGAAGCGCATAACTTGCCAGATAGAGCAAGAGAGATGTATTCGGCAACACTTGAAAGGTCAATGTTCAAATCCTTACAGGCGAAATTCCCAAATA
>JAZSDJ010000244.1:0-1926 GCA_045531105.1 Eubacteriales bacterium
CAAGACCTATTTTTATAGAATCAAATGTATGTTCCATCAGCATTTTCCTTCTTTTAGTAATTTTTGTTAGTCTTCGTCATCGATTTCCGAACCATCAAAATCGTCCGAGAAATCCTCATCTACATCATCGAAATCGTCAAAATCATCAAAGTCGTCGAATTCTTCATCTTCATCTTCGATATCATCGTCTTCATCGCTACCTTCTGGAAGTTCATCGGCAGCAGGTGTAACGATATTCATTGGTTCAAGTTCTTCCTCACCAAGATTTGAAAGTTCGATTTCTTTACCATCATTATCAAGGATTCTGATATCAAGTGCAAGTGCTTGAAGTTCTTTTACGAGAACCTTGAATGATTCTGGAACACCAGGTGTTGGAATATTTGCGCCTTTAACGATTGCTTCAAATGCTTTTCTTCTACCGATAATATCGTCACTCTTAACTGTAAGGATTTCTTGGAGTGTGTAAGCAGCGCCGTATGCTTCGAGCGCCCAAACTTCCATTTCTCCAAAACGTTGTCCTCCGAATTGAGCCTTACCACCAAGAGGTTGTTGTGTAACGAGTGAGTAAGGTCCGATAGAACGAGCGTGGATTTTATCATCAACAAGGTGGTGAAGTTTGAGATAGTACATAATACCTACTGTAACGGGGTTGTCAAATGGTACACCTGTACGTCCATCGTAAAGTATTGTCTTACCGTCGCAAATCTTCAACTTGCCTTCTTCAAGAAGTGCTTTGATTGCTTCGGGATTATTTCTTGTCTCGTCGTCGAGTCTTTGAATATCTTTCTTACCATCTTCTCTAATTACTTCTTCGAACAAATCTTTACCATCTGTATTTTCATTAGGAAGAACATCTCTCCAAAGGCCTGCCATTTTAAGACATTCAAAAATATCTTGTTCCTTTGCACCATCAAATACAGGTGTCATAATCTTCCAGCCAAGTTTCTTAGCGGCAATACCAAGGTGAACTTCAAGTACCTGACCGATATTCATACGAGAAGGAACGCCGAGTGGGTTAAGCACGATATCAAGTGGTGTACCATCAGCCAAGAAAGGCATATCTTCTGGTGGAAGAATTCTTGATACAACACCCTTGTTTCCGTGACGACCAGCCATTTTGTCTCCTACGGAAATTTTTCTCTTTTGTGCTACATAAACTTTTACTACTTTATTTACACCAGGTGAAAGTTCATCGCCATTTTCGCGTGAGAATACTTTTACGTCGATAACGATACCATCTTGACCATTACGAACTTTAAGAGACGTATCTTTAACATCTCTTGCCTTTTCACCGAAAATAGCACGAAGAAGTCTTTCTTCCGCTGTAACTTCTGTTTCACCTTTTGGTGTTACTTTACCAACGAGAATGTCGTGCGCCTTAACTTCTGTACCAATTCTTACGATACCATTTTCGTCAAGGTTTTTGAGCATTTCTTCGCTTGCGTTAGGAATTTCACGAGTGATTTCTTCTGGTCCAAGTTTAGTATCTCTTGCCTCGTGAACATGCTTTTCAATATGAATAGATGTATAAACATCATCACGAACGAGTTTTTCGTTAAGAAGTACCGCGTCCTCATAGTTATAGCCTTCCCAAGTCATAAAGCCGATAAGGGCATTTTTACCAAGGGAAATTTCTCCGTTATGAGTTGCAGGTCCATCCGCTATAACCTGTCCTTTTTCAACTGTTTCACCAACTTTAACAATAGGCTTTTGGTTTACACAAGTTGTTTGGTTAGAACGTTTAAACTTAATAAGTTCATACTCATCTTTGTTACCATCTTCTGTGCGAATGATAATATGAGTAGCATCTACCTTTTCAACAACACCCGCTTCTCTTGCGAGAACTACAACACCAGAATCGCATGCCGCTTTGTATTCCATACCTGTAGCAACAATTGGATTTTCAGGTTTAAGTAGTGGTACTGC
>JAZSDJ010000086.1:0-4082 GCA_045531105.1 Eubacteriales bacterium
TCCTAAGACCGCTTGGCCTCCGACTTATCAACTGAGCCATAGTAGCATTTATATTTGCGAAACCTATTTTAGCATAACTTTAATTGTTTGTCAAGTATTTTATTAATATTTTTAATTGCCCTAATTTGCGGTTTGTGTAGCACTGTTTTATAGCACTACACAAACATCTACAAATGTTAGATTTCTATTGTTATTATATTTTCCTTATCAGCCTTTATGTCAAACGGTGTGCCGTTGATTTGAACTGTTTTGTCCTCATCCGTGCTTATAACAAGGGTAAGTGGCATATTGAAAACATTCTTGTCAAGTGTATGCTCTACTGTAATATTATCTCCCTGTGTCGATATTTTGGCATTTTTGCGCTCATAAAAGTACTTAACCGCATCGTTCATTGATGCAAGCCACAAATCTCCTTTTACCACAAGTTTTGCAAGATATTCACACTCTTTTTCAAAAGTTTTTGTCCTTTGCGAATGGTGAGTGTCACTTTCCTTATCAGTTAGCCAATGGTTTATCTGAATGGCATACTTGCCTTCTTTTACAAGGCTATTTACAAAGTCGATATATGGCTTTTCTGTATCGTATGAAAATCTTGCGATAAATGTACCGATATCATACATGTCCATTGTATCAGGGTCAGAGGCACACTCGGTTGAGTTTCTGTTTGCATAGTAAAAATCGTGAAGTGCCAAACACCCTTCTTTTGTATGTCCACCATTTGGGGCTACATAGCAAATAGGTGCTTCTCCATAGATTTTTTCAAGCGCTTCCTTTGAGTCTTTTGCGTCCTTAACTCGGTTTTCCCAAGGCGTTTCCTCGTTAAAGCAAAGACAATGGTCCATAGAGTGAGAGGCAATATCATAATAGCCCTCTTTTATATATTCTTTCCAAAGATTAATCTTTTCTTCACTCAAAAAGCCAACTGTTTGTGCGCTTGTCGCTTTGATTTTTACGCCTGTTTCTTTTTCGATTTTTTTAAAAATCTCAACTGTTTTCTTTGTTGAGTCCATATAACATCCGTCATCAAAAACGAATGTATAACCTGCCTTTGCGTTATTTAAATACTTTGCAACTGTTATTTTCATTGTTCGTTTAGCACCTCTTGCCATTTTTTCTCAACCAAAAATTGATAAATACTAATTCCGACACTTGCCCTTTCTTGAACCGCCTCGTCTTTAATATCAGAACCATCACTTGATGCAACAGCCATAATAAAGAACATAACCTTTTCGCCAAGAATTTTTTTGTAATCCAAATACGGCATCGCCTTGTCAACTGTCGCAAAAAGTGTCGCGTAATCGTTCGCCCATTTTACACTTGCCACGCTTGATGCGACCATTACAAAGCGTTCAAGGTCCTCGCCTTCAAATTCAGAAGCGTCCTTATAGGAAAAATCGTCAAATTCACCCTCGACCTCTTCCATTTCCTTTCTTAATGCCTTTATAAGACGGTCGTCCTCGCATATTGCCTCAACAATCTCAATGTCTTCACTTGTGAGTTTTCTGTTCTTTGACAAGGTAACAAGCGCTATCGCTTGCAAAATCGCATCAAAACAATTTATCACTTCGCTCTCGGGCAACTCAGAACCCGTTTTTCTTATCGCTACATTTGCAATATTTGAAACAGTTTGATTTACTCTGCTAAGAAAACCTAAAACTATATTTTTATCGTTTGCCATAATCAGCCTCTTTTAATTATTCTTCCGCTACTTTTTTAAGCGCGTCGCTAATTGTCGAACTTTCGTTGCTGAGTTGGGATTTTTTCGGTTTATCTGTGCTATGTACTGGACAGCCCGCGCCTCCAATGCAACCGCCAACACACGCCATGCCCTCAATAAAGTTCGCATCAAGTTTTCCGTACTTCATCTTAACAAGTGCGCTAACACACTGTTCAATTCCATTACAAGATATGCTTTTGAGTTCAAAAAATTCATTGTCTCCGTGTTCGCAAATTCCCTCTCGAACCGCGTCAGCAAGTCCGCCACAACGGGCAAAATTACGGCCAAAGGTTGATGCACCTATCGTGTTTTCTTCGTTGAACAAAGTTATGTCAATATCTCTACTTCCAAAAAGTGCTTGAAGTTCTTCAAAAGTAATTACGCTATCAACAAAGTCGCGCACGCCCTCTTTTTGAAATTCAAGTTTCTTCGCTGTACAAGGTCCTATAAATACAAATTTTGAAGTTGGCTCTTTCATTTTAAAGAGTTTACAAATCGCAGCCATAGGAGAAAGTGTTTGTGAAAGAAGTGGAATTAGTTCTGGGAACTGTTTCTCTACATGAGACAAAAACGCAGGACAACACGAACTTATAAGTGTACCTTTTGAAACAAGTTCGCGAGACTCCTCATCGGCTACAATATCTGCACCAAGTGCCGCCTCAATAACATCGGCAAATCCAAGGGCTTTAATTCCCGCGATTACCTGACCTTGTGTGGCATAAGCAAATTGCGACGAGATTGATGGTGCGATAACGGCATAAACCTTGTATTTTTTGCCACCTTCGCTATCTTTTATCATATTGATTACATCGCAAATAAAACTCTTATCGGAAATCGCGCCCCAAGGACAGTGATACACACAGTTTCCACAGGAAATACAGGTTGAGTTGTCTATTTTTGCCTCTTTTGTTTCACCGCCTGCGTAAATCGCTTTGATTTTACAAGCCTTTTCGCAAGGACGGGTACGGTGAGTTATCGCTCCGTACGGACAAACTCTTGAACATTGACCACACTCAACGCATTTTGATTTATCAATTTTCGCAACATGGCTCTTTTCATCAAAAGATATCGCACCGAATTTGCACACATACTCACAGTTATGAGCAAGGCAACCACGACAAGCAGGGCCAACTTCATAACCACCAGCAGGACATTCGTCGCACGCTATACCTATAACTTCAATAACATTCGGGTTGCTCTTATCGCCACCCATTGCCATTTTGATTCTTTCTTCCAAAATAGCGCGTTCCTTATAAATGCAACAACGAATCGCAGGAGTATTTCCAGGCGCAATTTCCTTTGGAATGTCAAGAATAGTTTCAAGCAAGTTGCCGTTCCATGTGCGTTTAGCAACCTCTTTTAACACTTTGTATTTAAGATATTGAACCTCTGTGTCAAATTTTCTGTTCTCTTGTTTCATAAAAACCTCTCTTCTCTCCCGTCGGTCACGCCTCTGCCAAACTTCTCCTTATTTTATATTCTAATATATGCATATATAAAAGTCAATAAAAAGTTTCTATCTAAAAAAGAAAAAGAGCAAGATTTTCTTGCTCTTTATTTATTTAGTTGTTAATTTTTACAACTGATGAGGCTTTCGCTTCATATTTTGTAACGCCGAGGACTGTTTCGCCATCGATTTGAAGCGCTCGGGGGCTGTCAAATTCAACTATAATTTCCTTGCCTGAAAGAAGCGTTATCATTTTTTCGTGTTTCAAGTGTTCACCCTTGAAAAGTGATGGGAACGCCATCAATGTTTTGAGTTTACCCGAATCGTGCCATACCATAAGGGAAAGTTCTCCACTGTTTCTTTTTTGGCTTGGTGCTGGCATCATTCCACCGCCATAGTATCTGCCATTCATAGTTGGAGCAATCCAAACTTTTTTGAACGAATACTCTTTCCCGTCAACGGTTACTTTTGCGTTTGTTGGCTTATAGTGGAAAAGAAGTCCTTTTATAGCGATTGAGGTGTAGTTTACTTTTTTGCCTTGCTCTTTAAGTTGGTCACCAACCTCACAACAATAGCCATCAATTCCGTAACCTACGCCATTTATGAATTTATATGTTTTGCCGTTTATTTCGACACTTGGTAAGCCCTTCAAATATTCTGTAATTTCAAACGCTGTATCAACGCAACTTGGGTTTACATCTTTCAAAAAGTCATTTCCCGTTCCGTTTGCGTGGTATAAAATTTTGTTTTTAAATTCAATCTCCGATGTATCGTTCACAAAGCGATTGAGAGTTCCGTCGCCACCACAAATAACGATTACATCTTCTTCATTAATGCCCGAAATAAAAGATTTATAATCCTTAATTTCCGTCATATTAACAACTTCTGTTTCTTCATAGGCAGATGCAATAATCTTTA
>JAZSDJ010000112.1:0-1859 GCA_045531105.1 Eubacteriales bacterium
ATCAGCGACCTTCTTAATCCTGTAAAGAAAATACATACATTGCTTGACAAATTCAATGCAAATGCACTTAACGAACTTGAAGAAGATGATAATTAAGGAAAATTTAAATGAATAACTTTAAAAATACAGTTTCCAAAGACTTGCTTTCAGCAATTTTGAAAATTTCCAATACTGTTGAGTTGAAATGTGATGATATTCTTGCGATGTTCGAATATCCGCCAGACTCAACTCTTGGAGATATTGCTTTTCCTTGTTTTAAATTGAGTAGAATTTTAAGAAAAGCACCTCCCGTTATTGCAAAAGAAATATCAGAAGTTTTTGTTTCTGATGTTGTCTCAAAGGCAGAAGCGGTTAATGGATATCTAAATATTTTTGTATCTAATGATTATCTCATAAAAAATGTCCTTTTAAAAATAGAAACAGAAAAAGAAAATTATGGTTCAGATGGTTCTGGAAAAGGAAAAATTGCTGTTTTTGACTATTCGTCACCAAATGTTGCAAAGCCATTCCACATAGGACACTTAGGAACTACAATTATAGGACATTCCTTGAAAATGCTTCATAAATTTCAAGGCTATGAATGCGTTGGAATAAACTATCTTGGCGACTGGGGAACACAGTTTGGTAAACTTATAGTTGCTTATAATTTGTGGGGAGATAAAGAAAAGATTGAAAAAGGCGGGGTCGATGAACTCGTTGCACTTTATGTTAAATTCCACGAAGAAGCGGAAAAGGACGAGACACTAAATCAAAAAGCAAGAGAAGAGTTTACAAAACTTGAACATCACGATGAAATAAACATTGCACTTTGGAAATGGTTTGTTGATTTGAGTCTTGTTGAATATAAAAAGACATATAAACAACTTGGAATAGAATTTGATAGTTATAAAGGCGAAAGTTTTTATACCGATAAAATGCCTGCTCAAATTGATGTTTTAAGAAATAAGAATCTTCTTAAAATTGATGATGGTGCATCTATTGTAGATCTTTCAGAATATAATATGCCACCATGCCTTATTTTAAAAAGAGATGGCTCAACTCTTTATCCAACTCGTGATATTGCTGCCGCTGTTTATCGTAAACAAGCATATAATTTTGATAAGTGTGTTTATGTTACTTCGGCGGGACAAAGTTTGCATTTTGCTCAATGGTTTAAAGTTGTTGAACTTATGGGTTATGATTGGCATAATCAACTTGTTCATGTACCATATGGTACTGTAAGTATAAATAATGAAAAACTTGCTACAAGAACAGGAAATGTAATTCTTTTAAAAGACCTTTTCGCAACCGCTATCGAAAAAGTTAACGAAATTATGGATGAGAAAAATCCAAATCTTCCAAATAAGTCAGAAATTGCAGAGGCGGTTGGTGTTGGTTCGGTAATATTCTATTATTTATACAACAATAGAATAAAAGATATTAATTTTGTTATGAAAGATGCATTGAGTTTTGACGGCAATACAGGCCCGTATGCTCAATATACCTATGCTCGTACATCAGGAATACTTGAAAAGGCAAATCAACTTGATTATAGCGCTACAACGCCTGAGATAACTACTGTTGAAGAGGCAGATCTTCTTAAAGTGCTTTCTAAATTTAATGAAGCGGTTAAGAGTGCTATTCAAGATTATGAACCCTCAGTTATTACAAGATATATAATTGATGTATGTTCAGCATTCAACAAATTCTATCATAACTGTCAAATAGTATCCGCTGAGAACGAAAAAGTAAGAAATACAAGGGTTCGCCTTACTTCTGCTACAAAAACAGTTCTTGGCTCTGCTTTTGAACTTATTTGTTTAAAGAAAACGGAAAAAATTTAATTGTAATGAGGTTATTATGTCAGGACATAGCAAATG
>JAZSDJ010000134.1:0-8259 GCA_045531105.1 Eubacteriales bacterium
TGTGCGTTTGTACAAATTATCAACCCTGAAACTGATTTTGGAAGAATAGAAAGAGTATATATGCACTTCAACGGAGATGAGAACCTTTCTATTAAAGATATTGCAAAGGTGCTCAACCCATACAAATATAGCCAAGAAACAGTTGACTATCTCACAGCGGTTATATCTGGCGGAACATTCGAAGATAGAACAGCGACAAACTAATCTAAACAAATAAAAAGGCACTCAACCGAGCGCCTTTTTTATTTATTATTTTTCAGGTTCTGGGTCGAAAAGGCTACCGCCTTTTGTTACAGAGTTGAAAGTTGTAGGTGTTTCAATGATTTTATATTTTGTCTTTATGTGGTCACCAACAACTACATAAAGCGCTTCTTGATAAAGTTCAGCACTTGAAAGTCCTGTCTCAACATACTCAGTTGCATAAGCCAAGGCATCATCCTCTGTAAGAGTAGAACTACTACTTAAATATTGCTCTTTGTACATTTCAATGAGGTCATTTTTTGCCTTTTCAATGTCAGAGTCAGTAACAACCAAGTCGTTCTTTTGTGCATATGCGTAATATGCCATTTCCGCTTTCATAACAGAGTAGATATACGCGTCAACACTCTCAAAGCCATATCTTTGTTGTACATATTGCTCAACAGTCATATTGTATTGAGCTGCGATAGTTTCAGCGGCACTGTTAAGTTGTTGCTTAATGAATTTGTATTCTTTTTTAGGGTATTGATGAACATTTGAATTTGAAATAAGAAATTCTACGATTTGTGATGCAGCATAAGAATCAACAAGTGCTTTTTCAAATGCCTCAACCGACTCATATTTGTCGCCATAGTTTGCTTTGATATATTCAAGATCGTATTTCGGAACTTGATAAATAGCGGTTACAGTTGCCTTGAAAATAACAGTTTTTCCGTTGAGTTTAGCAGCGTCTGTATCCTTTTCACCATAATCTTCTGGGAAAGTGGCCTTGAACTGTCCTTGCTCGTTTACAGAGAAACCGATAAGACCTTTTTCAAAATCCTTAATAAATGTTCTTGAACCAATATAAACCTTGCTTGTACCAGAACCACCCTCAAAAGTTACATCTTTTCCGTCTTTAACTAAAATGTTTCCATTTTCGTCCATTTCGTAGCCTGTATAGGTAACGCTTACAACATCACCTTCTTTTACAGGTCTTGAAGCGAGAGAATAGGTAAGGAAAACTCTTTTTCCTGCGTGAGGAGCAAGTTTTTCAAAAATTTCAGGGTAGTTCGCTTGGAGATTTGCAAGTTCTTCAACAGCAGGAATGATATAGTCATTTTCAGTTGTTGACTCGCCAAGTTTCGCTTTCAAAATTCTTGTTTCGATTGACGCTACAAAGTTACCAGCGCCAAGATTTTTAATGCTTATAGTCTCTTTTTTGTCGGTAGTACTTGCGTCATCAGAGGAATACCAAATTTCACCCTTGTGGTCGATATTATCACCTTGTTCGTTAGTACCAAGAATTTCGTATTCTTGAAGAGTGATAACAATTTTAACATCATCGCCTTCTTGCGCAGTGGCTTTATCAGTGGAGAGAGAAGCGAGGTCTTGGTCGATGGTCATTTGAACCATATCAAGTTCAACAGTGACTTCCTTGCCATCAACGGTAGGAATGGTTATATATTTGCCCATGTCCTTATAATCGTATTTTTGCTTTATAACACAAGAACTCAACGAAAAGAGCATAACAATTATCAAAGCAAAACAAAGAATTCTTTTTTTCATAAATAATTTCCTTTTCTAAAAAATTTCTGAATTATAAATCGTTATTCGGCTTGTGCCTGTTCGGGTTCGTCGTCAATAGTCGATTTCTTGCGTTCCTTTTTCAAAGCGGAATTTGAAGAAAACTGAGCCAAACGATAATTGTAAAACCTGTACATGAGCATGAACACGATATAAGCAACCACCAAATAAATAATGAGTAATTTCAAAATTTCAAGCACGATAGAGCCGATGAAAACATTGAAATCTTCTTGTGAAACAAAGATATAATCACTTAAAGCGGAAGGCAAAACGCCGGTTAAAACAAACATCACGATATTTATTGCGGTAAGAGAAATACAAGAAACAATCATTGATTTTTGAAGTTTGTTTTCAAATGAAATGAATTTTGTAGGCTCACGCTTGCTCATTTTAATAACCTTGCAAGCAATAAACGCAACAAGAATAGATGGTAAAATTTGATTTATCACACCGCTACCCATTGCTTGATATATGCTCATCAAAAGTGCGTCAGCAACATCAAAATCGCCAATCATACCTGCATCAACAAATTCTGTTCTTGTGTAAACAAATCTTGCAGTTGCGTGATAAATAAAATAAGGAACGAATGAAGCGGCAAATATAAGACAAGACATAACGCCTTCATAAAAATCGAATTTGAAAAACGCATAAATTATGGTCGCAAATCCGATAAATACAGTCAAAGCATTAAAAACATCTGTCAAATAGCCAAGAAAACTGATAAGTGTTTCAGCACCGCCATCTCTGTAATAAAGGTCAGTGAAAAACAGAACTAACGAAACAACGATTGCAATAAGTGAAGAACCTATAACAGCAATCGAGGCATCGCGATAAAATCTTTTTTTCATAAGTACACCTGCTTTTAATAGTATGGAATTAAAATTACTTTTATATTCTAACATATAATTATAAAAAAATAAAGACAAAAATGAAAAAAGTTTTGGAAAATACGCAAAATTCAGTAAACCGTCACATAAAATAGTCAAAAAGATATTACAGAGGTGAAATATGGACAGAGAATACGATTATGCATCACTTATGAGCGAACTTTTGACATTGAGTAAGGAAAACGAAATTATAAAACTTTCATATCTTGGCAATACAATAATGTCAAGACCAATCCCTATGATAACAATAGGTGAGCAAAATGCAAAGAAAAGCGTTTTGTATGTAGCAACCCATCACGCAACAGAGAATATTTGCACATCGCTACTTGTTAGATTTGTAAAAGAGTATGCAATTTCCTATAAAAAACGCGACCGTGTGTGTGGAATCAACATGGAAACACTTTATAAAATGAGAAAAATTCAGATAATTCCAATGCTCAATCCCGACGGCGTAGAATATCGCATTAATGGTATAGATGAGCAAAATCCATTGAGAGATAGAATTTTAAAATGCTCAAATGGTGATTTTTCAAACTGGAACTCAAATGCAAGAGGCGTAGATTTGAACCATAATTACGACGCAGGGTTTTATGAATACAAAAAAATTGAAAGTGACCTTGGAATTACAGAAGGAGCAACAAAATATAGTGGTGAATACCCTGAGAGCGAACCAGAAGTTAGCGCACTTTGCACATTTATAAGATATAGTTCCAGCGACCTTGATGGAATTTTAACGCTACATACACAAGGCGAGGAGATTTATTATAAATCTGAGGGGAAGTGTCCAAAAAAGAGCGAATTTTTATCTCGAATGATAGCGAAAATGACAGGCTATAAAACAGCCGACACTGATGGTACCGCTTCATATGGGGGGCTAACAGACTGGTTTGTTAGAGAATTTGAAAAACCAAGTTTTACAATAGAGTGTGGAAAAGGTAAAAATCCACTTCCGATGAGCGATTGTGGCCCAATCTATCTGCGCCTTCGCGAACTTTTCTTCACTTTTCCTGTTCTACTTTGATTACATATTATAAATAAAATATTAATTATTATTAAATCTCTTGACATTCTTTCTTTTATGTGATATAATTGTAAACGCTTTAATAAAGTAAAGTGATAAAGCAAAGGAGATTTAAAAATGAAAAAATTACTTTCAGTAATTCTTGTTGTTCTTATGTTGGCAACAGGAGTAGTAGGATTAACCTCATGTTCAAAAGACGAACTCTATTTTGGTAAGAGTTTTTCACCAATCAGTTCACAGGTTGGTGTGCTTATGCAACTTAATGCCAAATCAATAGATGTTGGTGTTATGGACAGCATTATGGCAGGCTATTATATGAGCCAAGACACAACATATGCAAATAGTCTTATGATTGTAGAAAACCTCGTTCTTGCAACTGAGCAATATGGCGTTGCAGCAAGAAAGGGTAGTGGTCTTGCAAAGAAAATCAGCCAAGCAATGATAGACCTTTCCAAAGACGGAACTGTTGATACACTTGCAGATAAGTATGGTATAAAGTCCGAATTGTGCATTAACATGGACACAAAGATTGAAGAATTGACAACTTCTGAACTTGAAGACTGGAACTATCTTACCTCACAAGGAAAGGTAATAATCGGTTATACTGATTTTGCACCTATTTCTTACGAAAATGCAGAAGGAGAACTTGTGGGCTTTGATGTAGAACTCGCAAAGGCAGTAATGGCAAAACTTGGTTTGACTGCTGAATTCAAACTTATTAACTGGAATGCAAAAGAAGGACTTCTTAAAGCGAAGACAATCGACTGTATTTGGAATGGAATGACAATTACAGAAGAAAGACTTGCTAATATGGAAATTACTATTCCTTATCTTAATAATAAACAAGTAGCCGTTATTCGTAAGGAAGACAAAGAAATTTACACCTCTAAGGAAAGTATGAAAGATGCAATAATCGGCGCAGAAAGTGGTTCCGCTGGTGAAAGTTGCGTTGTTAAAACAGTAGAAGAATAATTATGACCTTTGGACAAATAACGCTTCAATTATTAGAAGGTTTTGGTTATACCCTTTTAATATTTATCATAACCCTTTTGGCGTCGTTGCCGTTGGGACTTTTAATATCTCTTGGCTCTATGTCAAAATTCAAGCCAGTTAAAACGGTGATAAGAGCGCTCGTATGGGTGGTAAGAGGAACTCCTCTTATGCTTCAAATTATTATCTTTGCATTAGGGCCAGGACTTTGGCTTGACATTCCTATACGTACTCAGGAACAACAAATTTTGATGGTATGTATAGCGTTTACAATAAACTATGCTTGCTATTTTTCTGAAATTTACAGAGGCGGAATAGAGAGCATACCTAAGGGTCAATATGAGGCTTGTCAAGTACTTGGAATGAGCAAAAAAGATACTTTCTTCAAAGTAATTCTTATGCAAGTTGTAAAAAGAGTTGTACCACCTATGTCAAACGAAATTATTACCCTTGTTAAAGATACCGCTCTTGCAAGCGTAGTGGTTTCGATAGATTTGTTTACGGTAGCACAAGATATAGTAGACAAACGAGTAATTTTGTGGCCATTGTTCTATGCGGGGTTGTTTTATCTTGCTTTTTCAGGAATACTCACTATTCTGTTTAGATTTATTGAGAAAAAACTCTCATACTATAAGGTCTAAGGAGGAAAACAATGAAAGCATTAGAAGTAAAAAATCTTTCAAAAAGTTTTGGCAATCTCGAAGTCTTAAAGTCTGTAAGTTTTTCTCTTGAAAAAGGCGAGGTACTTTCCATAATCGGTTCAAGTGGAGGAGGAAAAACCACACTTCTTCGTTGCATAAACTTCCTTGAAAAGGCAAATGATGGCGAGATTTATGTAAATGATGAACTTGTATACAAAGCGAACTCCCAAAACAAACTTGAAAATTACATATCTCCAACGGCACAACTTAGTTTTGGACTTGTTTTCCAACAATTTAATCTTTTTCCACAATATACAGTGCTTGACAATTTAACTCTTGCACCAAGACTTAAAAACAAGCAAATACCCAAGGAAGAAATTGAAAAGCAGGCGTATGCACTTCTTGAAAGAGTAGGACTTTCCGAAAAAGCGAAATCTTACCCTTGTGAAATTTCTGGGGGACAACAGCAAAGAGTTGCAATCGCACGCGCGCTTATGCTTAATCCGAATATTTTGTGCTTTGATGAGCCAACCTCAGCCCTTGACCCTGAACTCACAGGTGAAGTTTTGAAGGTTATAAAAGGTCTAAAATCAGGAGACCATACAATGGTTATCGTAACTCACGAAATGGAATTTGCAAGGAATGTGTCCGATAAAGTGATTTTTATGGCTGACGGAGTAATTGAGGAAATGGGAACACCCGAAGAAGTGTTTGATAATCCAAAAAGCCCAAAACTTATAGCATTTTTAAATAAAGCAAACGAAATTATCTAAAATGCTTGAAAAACAAAGTTAAATATACTAAAATGGTTAGTGGTAGCAATACCACTAACTTTTTATTTTCCAAGGAGAGAAAAATGGAACTCAAAGGTAAGAAAATCAACTTCCTCGGCGATAGTATAACCGAAGGACACGGAACAAGCGACTGGGGAACAAAACCATATCATCAAGTTTTAAAAGTGAAATCGGAACTTGCCGAAGCGAGAAATTATGGAATAGGTGGAACAAAAATTGCAAGATTGCCTGTTATAACAGACCACCCGTTCGACCAGGATTTCAACCTTCGCGCTTTAAATATGGACACAGATGCCGACGCAATCGTTGTTTTCGGTGGCACAAACGACTTTGGACACGGCACAATTCCAATGGGAGAAATGAGCGACAGAGACCCCCATACATTCTATGGTGGACTCCATACCCTTTGCCAATATCTTATCAAAACATACATAGATAAACCAATCGTATTTATGACGCCACTTCATAGACTTAATGAAGTTATGGACTACGAAAATAGAGTAAAAGACGGAAATATTTGTGCAAGACCTCTTGTCGATTTTGTAAAAGCGATTAGGGAAGTGTGCGAGTTTTACTCAATTCCAGTTCTCGACCTTTATCGTGAAGGTGGAATGTATGGACAACTTTGGTGCTGGTGCGAACGCTATATGCCAGACGGACTTCACCCAAATGACGCAGGACACGAACTTATCGCAAATAAACTCCAAAAATTCTTGGAGAATCTTTGATTATGAACTTAAAAGGAATAAAAGCGAATTTCCTCGGAGATAGCATAACCGAGGGTTGTGGAACATCCTCACAGGAAACTGTTTATCATGGCATTTTGAAAAGAAATTGTGGACTTTGTGTGGTGCGTAACTATGGTAAAGGTGGAACGAGAATAGCCCGACAGAGCGAAATCAAAGACCCAGACGGCAGAGATTATGACTTTATTCGTCGCGCCGATGAAATGGACTCGGATGCCGATTTGATAGTCGTATTCGGTGGTACAAACGATTATGGCAATGGTCAAGCCCCACTTGGCGAAATCACCGATACAACTATGTTTACCTTTTACGGTGCAGTGCATACTCTTTGTAAAAATCTCAAAAATAAATATCCAAAGGGAAAAATCGTCTTTATCGCTCCGTTGCATCGTTGGAACGAGTGTGGCGGAGAAGGTACATGGAAACCCGAGGGAGTAAAACAACATTGTCTTTGCGACTATGTAAAGGCTGTAAATCAGACATGCGCTCTTTATTCAATCCCTGTTCTTGACCTATTCAATAGTGACGATATGCCAATAACCGACAATGATTTTAGAAGAGAATACGCACCAGACGGAGTTCATCCGAACGACGCAGGCCACGAAATCATAGCAAGAAGACTTGAAGAACTTCTAAAAAACCTCTAAAAACAACAAAAAGCCCTCAATCGAGGGCTTTTTTGTTGGTACACCAACAGCCAAGCTACCACTTGTGCATTTTGCAAAGAAAAATGAAAAGTGAAGAAAGAAGAATGAAAAATACGATTTTTGCACATTTTTATGCAAAATGCACAAATTTCGGGGGGATTTGTTTATTTGCATATTGACAAAAAATGGGCTTTATGCTATACTTATAACAGATAAAAATATTTTTCGCCCGCGAGGGCGTTCCCACAAAGGAGAAAATTTATGAAAAAAAGAATTTTATTGCTTGCAGTTATAATGGCAGTAATCGTAGCCATTTTCGCAATAACAGCAAGCGCTGCTGAACCTGCCTATAACGATGGCGAATGGATTTATGCAGCAGACGGAACAACAAAACTTGCAATTCGAGATACAGACGGAAACCCACTCATTTGGTACATGAATGGAGAAGAAATCAAGTATGTAAGAGCGGACCAAACCGACGAAACTCAACCTGTTTATGTAAAATACAACATTTCAGAAGGTGGAAGTGGATTTGACACCTCAAAATTGAATCCCAAAAAAACATTGAAGAGCATTGATGTTTATGATAACGGAGTGCAAATTAAGGGTTCTGGCGCTGATTTAACTGCGCAAAAAATACTTCTTATTAATATGGAAAAATTGGATATAGATGCTTTGAATGGTTGGCTTTTTGGTAACAAAAATGGTTGCTGTCCACTTCCTCGTGGCATTGTATTTCCAAGCACCCTTAAAGGAATAGGACAAGAGG
>JAZSDJ010000166.1:0-4839 GCA_045531105.1 Eubacteriales bacterium
CATCAATTTCGGGGTCAACAAGTCCTGTCGGTCGAATGAGTTGTTCTGCAATCAAAGTTGAGTTTTCCTTTTCAAAGTCAGCAGGTGTTGCCGACACAAAAACTGTTTGATTTAGTTTCGACAAAAATTCCGGAAAATAAAGCGGTCTATTATCGTACGCCGATGGCAAGCGGAAGCCGAACTCAACAAGATTTTTCTTCCTTGCAAGGTCGCCACCACTCATTCCTCTGACCTGTGGAAGCATAACATGACTTTCATCAACGAAAAGCAGAAAATCCTCTGGGAAGTAGTCAAGAAGTGTGTATGGAGTTGAGCCTGGCTCTCTGCCAGAGAGAACTCTTGAATAGTTCTCAACACCCGAGCAAAATCCTATTTCGCGAAGCATTTCAAGGTCGTATCTTGTGCGTTCTTCAATGCGTTGAGCCTCTAAAAGTTTGTTTTGTGACTTGAAGAAATTAACACGCTCTACCATTTCCTCGTAGATTTCATTAAGAGCGCGCTCTCTTTTTTCATCGCTTACTACATAGTGGTTTGCGGGGAAAATCGAGCAGAAACGAAGGGCGCGAATAACCTCGCCTGTAACAATGTTTATTTCACTTATTCTGTCAATTTCCTCACCAAAAAATTCAACGCGAATTGCTTTGTCACTTGACGATGCAGGCAAAATTTCGACCACATCACCGCGTATTCTAAATTTATCTCTGACAAAATTTATATCGTTTCTCTCGTAGTTCATTCCTATAAGACGACGAACAAGAGTATCTCTATCAAGTTCCATTCCTTCGCGAAGGTCGATAACCATATTATGATATTCGTTTGGGTCACCGAGTGAATAAATACACGACACAGATGCCACTATAATTACATCTCGACGCTCGAAAAGGGCGCTTGTGGCGCTATGACGAAGTTTATCAATTTCGTCGTTTACCATTGCGTCTTTTTCTATATACATATCTTTTCCAGGTATATACGCTTCTGGTTGATAATAATCGTAATATGAAACAAAATACTCAACTGCGTTGTCGGGAAAAAGCGCACGCATCTCGCTACAAACTTGTGCGGCAAGTGTTTTATTTGGTTCAAGAATAAGGGTTGGTCTGTTTACATTTGCAATCACATTAGCCATTGTAAATGTTTTTCCAGAGCCTGTAACACCGAGAAGTGTTTGCATTCTATTTCCTGCGTTTATCGCATCTGTCAAGGCTTTTATTGCCTCAGGCTGGTCGCCTGTTGGCTTATAATCACTTACTAATTTAAACTTGTTTTGTTCCATAGCGACCTCCTTAATTCAATATCACAATTTGATGCTATAATTTTATCACAAATTAATATATTTGTAAATATATTATGTGCTTTTAAGAGAAAAAAATCTACCCGAAGGTAGATTTTTAATTTTATGATATTTGTGTGCTTAATTGTGTACCTTCCTCAGCGCTCAAATCCCAAGGTAAAGACTGGTCTCCTTTTTTGTGTAGCACAACAGAATTTTGGTCTTTGATAACATCGTTCAAAACATCGATTATCATATGAAGTGTGATTTTTTCGCTTGTAAAATCAACACCTGTAAATTCAAGTTTATAGTATTGATAGTGGAATTTTGAAGACTCTGCAATTACATTTGGTGTATAGGTGTTTCCATTCGCGTCTGTTAATGTGTAGTGAATTTTGGAAACATCGAAATCTGGGTAGTTGTCTTTTATATCGTCCATATGGCGTTCATTATATCTTACGGTGATTTGCAAATACCCTTGACTTTCGATATAAGCAAGGGAGTATGAATAAAGTCCACCATTTGGAGAAAATCCATCGTCTTCGGGTTTGTGTGTACGCAAATCGCTCTTGTTTGCATAAGCGATTTTCAAATTATCGGTGATTGCAAGGTCTTCAAGTTCCTTATAACCAGATTTATACATATTGATAGCAAGCAAAGTGACAACTGCCACGATAGCAACTATAAGAACTATTTTTAAAATCTTGCCAAGTTTTTGCATTTAGGCAGTTCCCCTTTATCGAAAAATTTTTGTATATTGGTATTCTATCACAGTTTTTAGTTATGTTCAAGTTTTTTTCGAAAAATACTTGACAATGTTTACTTTTTTATATATAATAGGTGTGTTGCAAACTTGCACGCGGAAAGGGGATTATTATGATTATTGATCTTAAACCCTTATTAAGTGGTAAAACCTCAAAACTTGATTTTAGTTACGAAATCGGTTTAGATGATGAGGAAAATCCAATTATTCCGCCTGATGACGTTTCTTTTGCACCGCCTATTGTGGTTGAGGGTTTTGTTACTGACAACGCTGGTTATATGACTTTGTCCGCTACTGCTCAAATCAACTACTCTACGCATTGTGCAAGATGTCTTGGGGACTTATCTGGCAAATTCGTCCTCACATTCAATCGCACCGTCGCGACACAAGGCACACTTCAAAACGAGAACAATGACGAATTTGTTGTTGTAAAAAACGGTAGTTTAGACATCGACCGCGCTCTCGTCGAGGATTTGTTGCTTGAATTCCCGTCAAGGTTTCTGTGTAAAGAGGAATGCGCAGGACTTTGCCCAAAATGTGCTAAAAACTTAAATTTTGGTCCTTGCGATTGCCCGAAGAAAAAAGAAATTGATCCAAGACTCGCAATTTTGCAAAAACTACTTGAAAACGATTAAAGTTTGTGATACAATATCTTAGATAAAAAAAGATAAGTCCAAAAAGGAGGTTACTTACAATGGCAGTACCAAAGAGAAAACAGTCTCATTCAAGAACTAATCTTAGAAGATCTAACAACAGCAAATTGACCGCTCCTACAATGGTTAAGTGTTCAAGATGTGGCGAATACAACCTCGCTCACCGTGTTTGCTCCGCTTGTGGCTTCTATGGTGACAAGGAAATCATAAAGAAGGCTGACGCATAATTAAAACATTCAAGACCACAAAATTTTGTGGTCTTATTGTTTATTTGGAGATTTTTATGAAATATTCACCTAAAAAATATGATAATATGGTAAGAGCAATTTATGGTGTTTGTCTTATCATCACTGTCGCTCTTTTGCTCTTTCACCCAAAAG
This sequence comes from Eubacteriales bacterium, assembly GCA_045531105.1. Taxonomy (GTDB): domain Bacteria; phylum Bacillota; class Clostridia; order Oscillospirales; family CAG-272; genus RGIG2000. The sequence goes on from JAZSDJ010000166.1 coordinate 3,067, forward strand.
GAGGAATGTGGTCGACAATTCTTTCTTCCGTTGCACTCATAACTCTTTTCACTGCAATGGTACTTTTTATAAAATATGATTGTACTTCGTATGAATACATTCTTTTAGAAAGAAATGGAACTCTTGACTTCTATGTAAACAGAATTGTTGGCAAACGAGGAAGTTATTGCGTTTACTTCCCTGTTACTGATTGTATTGAAATGGGCTTATATGATGAAAATGTAAGAGCGAATATTCGTGCTAAATATCAAAATTCTCGTTTTTCAAAATATACTCAAAACTTTTTGACTGGTAAGAATTTTTACTATGCACTTTTTGAAGGCCCTGAGTTTTACGAATGTGTTATTTTTGAGCCTGATGACGCTTTTATTGAATTTATGAAAAAATACTTTGGCAAAAAACCAACTGTAACGTTTGACAATGGTGAAGAAGTTGCAGATTCTGACAGCGATGAAGTTATCGAGGTCAGTGTAACTGACCAAAACAGCGAACAATAAAACAAATAAAAACAACCTTTGCGTTTTGCAAAGGTTGTTTTGTGTTTATAGAAGTTCTTCTGCGACGCCAAGCACCATAATACCAACAAACGCAACTGCGATTGCAACATAGTGCTTCCAAGAGAGTTTTTCTTTGAGGAAAATTCTGCTCCAAACAAGGCTGAGCGCACAGTATGCAGATATGATTACCATACCTACTGTGAAGTCGCTAAACATTACTGCCATATAGAATACTTGTCCTACTGTTTCGCAAACACCACCGAGCATAAAGTTTTTATTGCCTTTAAATACAGTGTCTTTCTTAACGAATTTGAGGAACACAAATGCGAATATAGCAAGAATGAAGAATGTAAGTTCAAATGCAGAGTTCGCTGCGTAATCGGTGATTATCGCCTCTGATGCATCGTTCTCTATTGAGAATATAAGTTCATCGCCAACTGTGCCAAGGGCGTCTATGATAAGATATGCAATCGGCAAAAGAAGTGCAAGAAAACTCTTTGCATACTTGCGATTTGCTTTTTCCTGCCTTGCAAGTTTTGCTTCTTCGTCCTCAAAACTCTCAACAAAGCCAAGTCCGACAACACCAAGAGTAACAAGAATAACACCTATTACTGCAACAACCGATATGTCGTCTTTACTTGTGAGTCCGAATAAAAGGCAAAGAACAAATGCAAGTGCGCCTGAGGAATTACAAATTGGTGAAGAAATCGAAAGTTCGATATAACGAAGTCCTATGTAACCAAGCACCATTGCAAGAATGTAAAGTGCCGAAACTGGCAAATATCTTACAAAGTCCATAAATTTGAAGTCTGTATAGAACAAACTTGCAACAAATTTTGGAACGCTTTCAGGGTCGTCGATAATAGCACCACCGATAAGTGTTATCACAAAGTGAATACCCATTACAAGTCCGACAGCAAATACCACTTTCCAATGGCTATTTTTGTCGTTTTCTTTTGTTCCGTTCTTTGAGAAAAAGTCGGAACCACTCCAACACAAAAGTGCTATGAGTGAAAAAATAAACCAAGACATAGTTTTACTTTGCAATCATTAGGGACGCGGTCTTATTCCTGTTTGATTGCCCTCTCCAAATCGCGATTTTATAAATTTCAAAGCCTCTTTGAAAATTGTTTGGTCGTTTTCAAAGGTCTTCTCCTCTGGAAACTCATCTTCAAAAAACCAACGGAATGCCGCTATTTCCTGTGGCTGTGGCTCTACATACGCTCTTGTTGTGAGAGAAGCAAAGTAAACTACTCGCTTTTCAATATTCTTTTTC
>JAZSDJ010000079.1:0-3637 GCA_045531105.1 Eubacteriales bacterium
CCCCAGAGGCAAAAATTGGCTACCGAAAAGCGATTTTAAATGCCTTAATATAAGCAAAGGAGAAAAGAGAAATGAATGTTCAAAAAACACTTAAAGTGCTGAAAATAATTCACATAGTAGGTTATGGCGCTCTTTTCGTTGCAATGGTGTTTAGCCTTGTGAACAAAATAGCGAACAAACTTATTTTCAATGAGTTCGTACTCTTTCCACTCCTTATAGTTGGAATTGCAGGGATTGTAACGGGATTTATCTATCTTGCAAAACTTCCAACAGAGGACGAAAAGAAAAACGAATCCGATAAAAATGACTAAAACTGAAAAACTCACACCTATTGGACAAGCCACACAGAACAACTGCGTGGTTTTTCTTACTTTTTAGTTATAATTATTGAAATGCGCGCGTATTTGTGATAAAATAATTTAATAGGTGGTGATAAAGATGAACGAAATCACAAAAGAAATCATTTCAAATGCAGATGAGAAATATAGAGAATTTCATTCATCTCTTGTTCCAAATGTGGCTGACATATTAGGCGTTCGCGCACCGAATTGTAAAGCCATTGCTAAAAAATACGCAAAAACAAAAGATGGCTCGTCTTTTATGGACATGCTTCCTCATAAATATTACGATGAATACATAGTTCACGGATATATGCTTGGTTTTTTAGAAAAAGACGAAATTTTGCCTCGCTTAAAATCACTTCTACCATATATGGACAACTGGGCAGTTGTCGATTCTTGCGTGTCAGGACTTAAACGACTTTTTAAAGACAAAGAGAACACACACGACTTTGTTCTGTCGCTTCTTTTATCAAAAGAAGAATTTGTCTTGCGTTTTGGCATCGTATCACTTCTTGTATATTATCTTGATGACTGTTACGCCAAGGAGTCGATAGAACTTGTAAAGCATATCAAAAGCGATAAATTTTATGTAAAAATGGCACAGGCGTGGTTTTTTGCCACTGCCCTTACAAAACAGTATGACCTTGCAATAAAAGTTATAGAAAATGGAGAACTTGATATCTGGGTTCATAATAAATCAATCCAAAAGGCAAGAGAAAGTTTTCGCGTGCCAAAAGAAACAAAAGAATATTTGAATACACTTAAAACCAAATAATGGAGAAAACATGAAAGTAAAACTTAAAAAATTAAACGAAAAAGCAACACTTCCGACATATGGCTCTGAATTTTCAGCAGGCGCTGACCTTTATGCTTGTATTGAAAACGATATTGTTATAAAATCTGGCGAAACCGCATTTGTTGGGACAGGACTTGCTATGGAACTTGATAGTGGTTATGTGGCACTTGTTTATGCAAGAAGTGGTCTTGCTTGTAAAAAAGGACTTGCCCCTGCAAATAAAGTGGGCGTAATAGATAGCGATTATCGTGGAGAAATTATGGTTGCACTTCATAATCACTCTAACGAAGAACGCACGGTTTGCGTTGGAGAAAGAATTGCCCAAATGGTAGTTACCCCTTATATCAAATGCGAATTTGAAGAGGTAAACGAACTTGATAACACTGAAAGAGGAGAGGGCGGATTTGGCTCTACCGGAAGGAAATAATGGACTTTTTTGATAAAGATAAGGGCATTTTGTGCTTTTTAAGACACGGACAAACAGACTGGAATTTGCAATTTAAAATGCAAGGCAGAGAAGAAGTTCCACTCAATGAAACAGGAATTGCTCAGGCAAAAGAAGTGGCAAAAGGCTTGAAAAAGGCAAAAGAGGACGCTAAAATCACTTGGACAAAAATCATATCGAGTCCACTTTCGAGGGCAAAAGACACCGCTGAGATAATAAGAAACGAGGTAGGCTGTGACGAGTTTTACACAGATGAGCGCATAATTGAGCGCGATTTTGGTGAAATGAGCGGACTTGTTTACGAGGAATATTCAAAGGCAACATTTAATAATGTTCCCGAGATAAAAACAGTTGAAACAATAGATGCACTTATGAAGCGCACAAACGATTTTATAAAGGACAATGTAAAAAAGGGAGAAAGAGTTCTTATTGTAACCCATGGCGCGATAACAAGAATTTTTGCAAGAAACGCAAAAAAATCACCGCGTATTCCCGAAGATTTTGAACATTCAATTAAGAATTGCCATCTTGTGGTTTATTCTTATGACGGAGAGGAAGCGACACTTGAAGCGTACAATGTTTCTCCCGAAGAACTCGCAAAACTTGCTATTGATTAAGAGGAAAAAATGAGTAATAAAACAACAAATAAAACAAAGAACAAAACGAAAGACAAATTTACAAAAAGAGAAAAAACATACGCACTTATCGGACTTGTTGCGGTTGTTGTTATTCTTGTAATCTTTTTAAGTATAGCGATACCATACTTTGTAAATCGCAAAAAGAGTGCATATAACAGCAAATATGAATATGATGGGGCTTCTCTTGTCGGGAAATGGCAGGAAAGAGATAATTTCAACGACGAGATATATAAAACATACGAATATCTTGACAACGGAAAAGTGATTACAACGATGTATGTGTATGGAATAGAAAAGGTAAAGGACACGACAAGTACCTATCGTGTTGAGGGCAAAAACACCTTGATAATCACATATACAGTAGGACAAACTTTGCAAAATGCAGAAACTAAATTTTCAATAAGTGAAGATAACTCAACCTTGGTTTTGAAGGACGGAAAAAATTTCACTATTCTTGAAAAATATAACCTTGAATATAATAAAGACACATCAGTTTTCGGTGAGTGGGTAAATGTTGCTGACGAAAATGACACAATGACATTAAATAGCGACCATACGGGCGTAATGAAGGACAAAGACGGCACAAATAGAATAGTTTTTTCAACAAATGGCGATAATTTTTATTATTTCATTGATGAATATATGCAAATACAAGGCTATACTTTGACTGCCGAGTTTGTAATCAACGCAAAATTTGAAAACGGAAATATTGTTGTTCCTGTAAAAGATGGAAATGTAGTATATACGAGGAAATAAAAATGGAACTTTTTGAAAAGAAACTTAATTCTAAACAAATTTTTGATGGAATAGTGGTTAAACTTTTTGTTGATGATATAGAACTTCCAAACGGACAAAAATCTATAAGAGAAGTTGTAAGACATTCGGGGGCTGTATGCGTAATTCCTATAACCGATGAGGGCGAGGTAGTTATGGTAAGACAGTTCAGATACCCTTTTGGCAAGGTTTTACTTGAAATTCCCGCAGGAAAACTCGAACCAGGCGAGGACCCGCTTGATGCAGCCAAACGCGAACTTGAAGAAGAAAGCGGAGCGGTTGCTGAAAATGTAGATTTTATGGGTGAACTTTATACAACGGTTGCTTTTACAGACGAAAAAATTTACACATATATAGCCACAGGGTTGACTTTTAAGGAAGCACACCCAGATGCTGACGAGTTTGTAGAAGTCGTGAAAATCCCACTTGGAACTCTTGTTGATATGGTAATGAATAATGAGCTTTACGATGCAAAGACAATAATCGCTATTCTTAAGGCAAAAAAATACCTCGATAATCTTAATAAATAAACATAGTCAAATATAATTTATGCAATCCGGATTATGCCTTGCAATTTTTAACTTTATATGATAACATTTGAAATTGGATTATAGCGTAATAGTCCATTTTTGTTAATTCCATT